>CAUZOD010000022.1:0-20407 GCA_963581115.1 Phycisphaerae bacterium
TGGCACGCACGGTCTTCACGCCGTATTACTTCCACAGCAACGGACACGCCAGCTCATCTAGCAGCGACGGAATATTGAATCCCGATGTGCCGGGCAGTGAGCCGCCCGATCACTTTGACTATGATCCCATCGATCCAGTGCCGACATTGGGAGGCAACAACTCAACATGGACACTCATGAAGTTTGCCGCCGATCAGGTGCAGCCCGGTCCCATTGACCAGCGTCCCATCGAACGCCGCAACGACGTGTTAGTCTACACCAGCCAACCCTTGGACAGTGAACTCGAAGTGACGGGTCCGATCCTGGTCGTGCTCTATGCGGCTTCGTCGGCGCGAGACACCGATTTCACTGCCAAGTTGGTCGATGTGTATCCCGATGGACGTGCCATTCACCTGGCGGAGGGCATCCTGCGTGCCCGCCATCGCCATGGCTTCACCGCGGCAGATTTCTTGCAGCCAAACGAAATTGAGCAGTATCGCATTGAACTGGCTCCGACCAGCAACCTGTTTCGCAGGGGACACCGGCTGCGCGTGGAGATCTCCAGTTCCAACTTTCCCCGCTTTGATCGCAACCTCAATACCGGAGATCCGATTGCTACCGCCACCCGCATGCGGGTGGCGCACCAGACCGTTCTGCATACCCAGCAGTATCCGTCGCATATCGTGCTGCCGATCATTCCACAGTAGAAGCACAGCACATCGATACCACCGTCTGTCCTTGGCACTGCTCATCCGAATCACCGCGGGACAGGTGGACGCAGCCGGAACTAGCTCGGTCTAGGAGAGTGCTGAAAAAGTCCGATTAGTTGTCGGTCGCCAGACGCACGCCGTCCCTCATCGGGACCATGACGTCGGTTTCCTTGTAGATACTCCAGAGTGGCTGTGACGTGGCATTGGGATTCATGGCTGTCCTGAAGCTGCCTTTCCGATATGAATTGGGCGAGGGAATGCATCTGCCGGCTCCTGACTTCACGTTCTGGAGTCACGAGCACGACAGATATCTGTTGGGGTCACGCAGAAACGCTAGAACGGAAACTATCTGTTCGTGGGAAGGTGCCTAGTGAATGCCGGCACGAATAATCACACAGATATTCAAGCCGTCCACCAGAGGTACAAGCTCGCATGATTTGCCGTGCTGTCAGGTGAGGAGAACCTTACCGATCACGCCCGACTTTACTAGCATGCCGCGCGACGTCGCACACGTTCGCGCAGGGTTCGTTCGTCGTCGACGTCGAAGGCTTCTGTCACAACGACGCCATACTCCCGCAAGGCATGCTCTCTCGAGATTTTCTCGTCAAGCACATCCTGCAGAACCAATCTGGGATCGCGGTGGAGTGGATCGCCGAATCCACCGCCTCCTGCCGTCATGTGCCTGAGCACGTCTCCGTGGACGATTGGGCGGGTGACATGGGTGGGCAGGGCTTCTTGGTCTGGCCCTGGGTTCAAAATATTCCACGATGAAGTTCCATGTTGGCCGCGATCAAGGCCATACGGAGGAAACCTGCGGCGATCGGATCGAATATGAAGGATGCCTTCTTGCTCCAGAAATCGAATCTGACGGGCCACAGAGAGGCACCCGCGAAACTTACCTGCGCCGCCGGTATCGCGCACAAATCCATATTCTTCTACCTGTACGGGTTGGTACAGTTCTACTTCTTCGACCGGTACATTGGAGAGATTGGCAGCAATGTTACTGGCGCCGTCGATTCCGTCTTGATGCGGCCGGCCTCCCCATCCACCGCAAAGGAAGTCGACGAAGACAAAGGGGGTGTCGTCGAGCCGCTCACCTCCGATTGAGATCATGGTCGCGCCGCCTTCTCCGGCTGCACCGATTCGCGAGGGAAGAACCTGGTAGAGCGCACCTAAGATCGTATCAACCGTGCGGAATGCGGTCAGACCACGCGCAGCACGGGCTGCCGGGTGTGTTGGGTTCAGGATGGTTCCCCTTGGAACCATCACCTGGATCGGTCGATAGAATCCATCGTTGCTTAGGATGGTAGATGGCACCACACATTTGAGGGCTGTGTACACTGCCGATTTGGTGATCGACACTGTGGCATTTAAGGCCGATCTTACTTGCGGTGACGTCCCTGTAAAGTCAGCAACCAAGCTGTCTTCGCTGAAAGTCAAGCTGACACAGATGGTAATCGGTCCTGAACCGAACCCATCGTCGTCAATGTAATCTTCAAAACTATAGGTACCGACCGGGAACTTGCCCAGTTCGGCACGGAGCATCCGTTCCGTGTAGTCGAGAATCTCGTCGATTAGGTTCTGAAGTCCCTCTATCCCGTAACGGCCTACCAGCCTGAGGTAGCCCTCCTCTCCAATATGGCAGGCTGCCATCTGCGCCGAAAGATCGCCCATCACGATATCTGGGATGCGCACATTTTTCTTTAGAATGCTGAACAGCGCCTCGTCTCGTCGACCGCCGTGATAGAGTTTCAACAGCGGAATCTGCAATCCTTCTTGATAAATCTCTGTAGAATCGACGGCATTGCCGCCGGCAGTTCGCCCTCCAATGTCAGGGTAATGGGCGACACAGACGGCGAAGCCTAGCAATTGGTTGTCTTGAAAAATCGGTTTGAAAAGAAAGATATCAGGAAGATGCATGCCGCCTTCTTCAGGATCGTTCAGGATGAAGACATCTTGCGGATGAATGTCCCCCGCGTATTTCCTGAGCAACATGGCCATTGCATCGGGGATGGAGCCAAGATGAAGAGGAAGGCAGAGTCCCTGTGCCACAAGCCGACCGTGAGCATCACAGATGGCCGTTGAGAAGTCGAGGCTATCCCGAACAACTTGCGAGTGAGCGGTGCGCACTACCGTGACTGCCATCTCATCGGCGACTGAAGCGAGCGCGTTCTTGACAACCTCAAACGTAATTGGATCTCTGATTGCAGGTTCTGCCATTCGCTTGCATCTCTCTCGGCGTTACCCTATCTGGATCACGATATTCCCAAAAGAATCTTGGTAAGCCCGTGAATGAGGCGGCACAAGCGTTGTGGCATCCATATCTTCCACAATCAGCGGACCGGGCCTAGGCTTGGATTGGAGATGCCACCGCGAGAGAATAGGGGTAGCCAACACGCCCACGTCTGGTCCAAAGTAGGCATCACGGGTGATCTCCGGTGTATTGGGAGGAAGCTCTTCACGCTCGCCGAAAACGTCAGAAGACCTGGCATCAGGAGGGGAGCACGTTGCTCGCAGGCGCAGGTTCACAATTTCTGTCTGCTGATCGGGCGTTTGGTGCCCATAGGTCCGTTCGTACTCAAGGCCAAATTGGTTACGTAGCTGCCGAAGATCACGATGGGTAAGTGGATGGGACGGAACGGGAATCTTCAGTTCATATGATTGGCCTGCATACCTCATATCGGCGAAGCGTCCCAATCGCACATGGTCTGGCCTGTAGCCCATCACTTCTAAGTCATGCAGCGTACACGCTTCCATATCCGTAAAAGCAGCCTCGATCACCTCGGCATCCAGTTCTGCTCGTGCCGCATAGGAGCGGATGCTGTGATACTGGATATTGGCCATCAACAGACCCATGGTGCTGAATAAGCCGGGACTGATGGGGACAATGACAGTTGGCATCTCGAAACTGCGGGCCATTTCAACAGCGTGCAGTGGTCCTGCACCGCCAAACGCCATGAGCACAAAGTCACGCGGATCCCGGCCGCGTTCACTCGAAACCGCTCGAATGACGCTACTCATGTTGGCAACCGCAATCGTATACACTCCGTACGCTGCTTCCAACAGGCTCAGGTGAAGTGGTTCGGCCACCTGCTTGCTAATCACATCCACAGCGAGCGCTTGGTGGATTTTCTGTGTGCCTCCTGCCAGAGATTCCGGATTGAGAAAACCCAGAACCACAGCGGCATCTGTGAGGGTAGGCAGCGTTCCCCCATGTCCATAACAAGCCGGCCCTGGAACTGCTCCCGCGCTATGTGGACCTACGTGGGGGGCATTCCCATCGTCGATCCAGACGACGCTTCCTCCACCAGCACCTACCTCGGCAATATCGATGGACGGAACCCGAACCGTGTAGCCGTTGCCCTTCATTAGGCTCCGTCTGGTATTCATGCCACCGCCGACCTCATATTCGGGTGCCTCAAACGGTTGCCCTGATTCGACCAGCGAAGCTTTGGCTGTGGTGCCGCCCATGTCGAACGCAATCACATTGGGCAAGTCAAGTTTGCGCGCTAGAAAACATGCAGCGGTGACCCCTGCCGCCGGACCGGACTCCACCAATTGGACCGGCTTCGAACGGGCAGTCTTGGCATCGACCAGACCGCCATTGGACTGCATCATCAAGAGTGGGCACTCGATGCCCAGGCTGCGCAGTTCTCTCTCTAGATTGCCGAGGTAACCGTCGATAATCTGATGGATATAGGCGTTGACGACGGTTGTACTGGTCCGCTCGTATTCCTTGATTTCAGGCAGAATCTCGAAAGAAGCGGAGACGTGCAGATCGGGGAACTTGGCACGTAGCCACTCGGCCACACGCTTTTCATTGTGTGGATTGGCGTACGAGTTGATAAAACAGACCGCGATCGATTGGATTCCTTGCTGTCGCAGCGTCACTACCAGCGCCGTCACCTGATCGAGGTCAGGCGCTCGCTCGATCTCTCCGTTTGCGTTGATTCGTTCTGCCACCTCCAACCGATACCTGCGCGGCACGAGGGGTTTGAGCTTCTCCCAAGAGAGATCGTGAAGGACTGGGTAGCGAAGTCGTCCAAGTTCCAAGACATCGCGAAACCCTTGCGTGGTCAGCAGCGCTGTCACAGCCCCGCGGCCTTCCAGAATCGTATTGGTCGCGATCGTAGTTCCGTGGGTAACCGTTGACAGCATCCCAGGCCGTCCATTCGCATCGTGCAGGAGGTGCTGCAGACCCTGGATAATGGCCTGCTCGAACCGGGACGGGGTGGAGGGCACTTTGAGCTGGCGCAACGAACCATCCGAACCGTGCATGATGATGTCGGTAAATGTTCCCCCAATGTCTACACCCACCCGAAAAGAATCCAAGCGCATGCTTGGCTCATGATCTGAAGGACCCATGGTGGCTACTTTCCATTTCGCTGTGCTGGGACCTGTCTGCGCATGGCCCACTGTCTCAATGAGTTCGCCAGCGCATGTAGGGTGTCGGTAGTACCGCCAAACGGTACTCGAAGATAGCCGGGAGCCTGAAAATAGCTTCCCGGTACGGTCGCGATACCAGCGTCTACGAGCAGCTCTTCTGCGACTTCGCCACAGTCTCGCCCGCAGCCAAAGACATTGACGAAGAGAAAGGGGCCGGCCTTGGGCTTGACGCAGGACAGAATTTGGGTCTGTTGAACTGCCTCATAGGCAATGTCTCGATTCCGCTGGTACGCAGATGGTAGGTCAACGAGCCAATCCTGAGGCCCTTGAATCGCCGCCGCCGCGACTTTCTGGCCAACATAGCCGCAGTGCAGGCACTCCCATTCAAGCAACTTCACGAAGGTCGAAATCAAGGAGGCAGATGCAACAATATAGCCCACCCGCCAGTTGGGAATTGCATAGTCTTTGCTCATGCTGCTAATCAGGATCACGTTCTCGTGTGTGGCCAGCAGAGCGCCCGCGGAACTGAAGGCAGCTCCGTCATACACGAAACGCTTGTAGGATTCGTCCGCAACAACAAGAAAGTTGTGTTTCTTGGCCAGATCGAGCAGCCGCTGCAGATCCTCTGGCGTTGGCAGGTAGCCGGTTGGATTGGTGGGATTGCATGCGAGCACGAGTTTCGTTCTAGCGTCGATCGCTTGCGAAATTCGGGCAAGATCCCACCGCCACTCCTCATTTTCTGAACAAGGTACATATACCGGCTCTCCTCCAGCGAGGCGGATCATACCGCCGAAGAAAAAGGCTGGTGATGGAATGACAACACGATCGCCCGGATTCAACAAAGTTCGAAATGTGATATTGAGGGCCTGCATGGCGCCGTTGGTGATCATCACATGACGTTCGGGATCGATAGAGACGCCGATCTCCTGCCGAAGTAGATCGGTGATGGCTTCCCTGAGTTCGGAAAGACCCCGCGATGGCCTAACATCTCCTTCATCGAGCGCCTGCAGAACAGCCTTTCGAATATGTTCGGGCAACGGTCTTGTGGCTCCCCCTTTCAGAGGCAAGATCTTCATGCCTGTCCTCTGCAGAGATGCAATCCGTTTCTCCAGATCACGAGAGCCAACCGACTCTAGATCGGCCACCAACCTGGATAGATAGGGAAAGGGTCCATCGAATCCTAGAGCATCTTTCATAAAAGTGTGCCCTTCCGCCTGCGGCTGATCAGATCGTCCTTCAGCTTCGAGACAGTATCACGAACGACATGGATGACCTGACAGATGGCTTCGTCAGTGACATCTCTGTGGGTCACAAACCGGATCACGTTGCTTGAACAGAGCGTCGCCTTGACACCGTGCTCCTCCATACGACGGAGGAGCGCCTCGGCCGACAGTACCGCCTCGTCGATAGACGCCATCACAATGTTGGACTGGACCGTATCAAGATCCACTCGAATCCCGTCGAATTCGGATAACCCACGAGCCAGCAGATGAGCACGACGATGATCGTTAGACAACAGGGGAATCATGGTTTGGAGTGCGACAAGTCCAGCCGCTGCATAGAGTCCGGCTTTATGCATGCTCGCACCTCCCAGTCGTTTCAGATTCAGGCGACTCTGCTCCACAAAGGTACCCGAACCACACAGGAGAGCACCGCCTGGAGCACTCAATCCTTTGTTCAAGCTCATCGTCACGGTGTCGACGTCAGCCGTTAACTCGTGTACTGGTTTACCCAAAGCAACAGAGGCGTTGAAGATGCGCGCCCCATCCAGATGGAGCGCAGCACCATATTCAACTGCAATGGCAGCCGTTGCCTGGATCTGCGTGGGGCTGAGAACTGTCCCGCCAGCCATATTGTGGGTATTCTCAAGGCATATGAGACTCGTGTGCGGGCGATGTGAAAATCGCTTCTCGAGGATTGCCTCACGCACTTGTTCAGGGTCCAAAACACCTTGTGTCCCTCGGATACTTCGCGGCACAACGCCACAGATGGACGCAAAACTCCATTCCTCTGACCACAGAATATGTGAAGAAGCCTCCAGAATGATCTGATCCCCTCCCCGCGTATGCGTCATCAAAGCAACCAGATTCGCCATGGTCCCCGTAGGCACGTAGAGTGCAGCCTCTTTGCCGGTGCGGTTGGCGGCCAAGGCTTCTAGCCGGCTAACCGATATATCTTCGCCTACGGACGCCCAGCCAAGCGTTGCCTCTCTCATGGCTTGCCACATAGCATCGGTGGGGAGAGCGACCACATCGGATCGCAGATCGATGATGCGCTGTTGGCGCTGATTTGTCGTGGGTTGGGTCTTCATCATTTATTGCTGCTGCAGGATCAGAATCCCGTAGCGTGCTACACTGGCCATGTAGCCGGGATGAATGACGGTCGTAGAATCCATTTCTTCGACGACAGCAGGTCCCTCGACTACATGGCCCTGCTGTAAGGCATGGCGATCGAAGACAGGGCACTCCATAAAATCTTTCAGCTCGGCAAAATAGACCTGGCGAGCGCACTTTCTGGCTGCAGCCACTGGCTGACTCGCGCCAGGGACATCCCGAAGTTGTGGTTTGCGCACCAAGCCTATGGCGGAGAGTCCTACGTTCACGATTTCGACCGGTTCCTCTGGCACAGAGAATCCATAGAGATGTTCATGTTGCCGGTCAAATGCGTTCTTGAGCCAGGCAACACCGGTTGCGTCTAAGCCATCGTCTGGCAAAGAAATGGGCAGCTTCCAAGATTGGCCGATATACCGCATATCGAGATAAGGATTGAACAACATTTTGTCTTCGGCCAGTCCCTCGTCCATGAGGGCATCTGTCGCTTGGGCAGTAAAATCACGCCAGATTGTATCGAGCTCGTCAAGTTCTACTTCCGCGAGCGGATGGATCCGCGTCACACGATAGTCATGGCGTAGGTTACTTACCAGCATGCCTAACGCGGACGCGACTCCTGGACTTGGTGGGATCACCACTGTCGGAATGCCAAGCTCAGCAGCCAGTTGGTTGGCATGGACAGGACCTGCTCCGCCGAAACTCACGAGACAAAACTCACGTGGATCGTACCCTCTTTGCACCGACACGAGCCGCATTGCGTGGACCATGGTGACGGTCGCTATATCCACGATGCCGCTGGCCGCCTCCACCACGTCCATGCCGAGCGCCTGGGCGCAATGAACGTTGATGGCTGTATGGGCAGCCTCTTTGTCTAGCTGAATCCGGCCCCCCAAAAAATAGTCAGGATTGAGCCGCCCGAGCATCAGATTGGCATCGGTAATCGTTGGCTTTGTGCCTCCTTGGCCGCAACAGGCCGGGCCAGGCTCGGCCCCGGCGCTTTGCGGCCCCACACGCATCAGACCTCCAGAATCCATCCAGGCGAGGCTACCCCCGCCGGCACCAACCTCAACGAGATCGACGACAGAGGCGAGAATCGGATAGCCACTACCTCTGACCAATCCGGCCCCAGATCCGCTGTGAGCGCCCACTTCAAACTCGGAAAGCACATTGGGTTGGTGATCGCGGATCAGCCCCATTTTTGCAGTGGTACCGCCCATATCGAATGAGAGCGCGTTGGGAAATCCAACCAGTTCCGAGAGGTAGGCGGCCGCGGCCACACCCGCCGCCGGGCCAGATTCTATCATGTGGATGGGACGTTCTTTGGCGGCCGCGGCGGTCATGATCCCACCACTTGACTGCATAATGTACACACTCTTGTCGAATCCCTCTCGCGATAGCTTTTGTTCAATCTTATCCAAATACGTACGGACCGTGGGCGCAACATAGGCGTTTGTGACCGTCGTGCTCGCTCTCCAGTACTCCCGAATTTCTGGGGCAATTTCGCTAGATAGAGAGACAGTCGCCTCAGGCCACAGGGACTGAATCAGTTCGGCTGCACGTTGCTCATGCACGGGATTCCGATAGGCGTGAAGAAAGCAGATAGCGATAGATTCTACCTGCTGTGTCCGAAGTGTCGAGAGGGCGCCTGCCACGGCTGCTTCATCGAGCGGGAGGAGCACTTCGCCGCGATGATCCATGCGTTCCGGGATTTCGATACACCGCTGGCGAGGTATCAATGGCGGTATCTTCTCGGTCTGCAAATTGTAGAGTTCGTGGCGGATCTGACGGCCGATTTCTAGAATATCGCGGAAGCCTTGGGTTACCAGCAGCCCGGCTCGAGCCCCGCGACGTTCAAGCACTGCGTTTGTAGCAATGGTCGTGGCATGGATAATCGAGTGGAGCTGGTCTAGGGAAAGGTTTGCCTCGGCCGCCAGGCGCTGTGTAATGGTAAGAAAGCCCTCTGACGGATCCTGGGGTGTTGTCAGTACTTTATCAATTTGCAGCGTACCGTTACTCTCGTCGATGAGGACGCCGTCAGTAAATGTTCCTCCGATATCAACGCCCAGCCGATATCTACGGCTCATCGCTTATCCTCTCGAAAGACTCTGCTTGACGACACATATTCTCGCGCAGGACTCGGGTCGCATCTTCATCAACGATCATGTGGGCAGAATCGATAACGACACCGTAGACGTCCCGAGCGCGTTCCACCGAGATCTTCTCGGCGAGCACATCGTCGAGAAGATGAGATGGCTGGCGCAGCCACGGGGGACCGTACCCGCCACCCCCTCCCATTTGAATGCTGAAGATGTCACTGGTCTGTAGCTCAAGCGATAGTTTTGAAGGAAATTCCTGGGGATTGGCATCCGGGTTCAAGATGTACTTAGCGGGACGGGCCGGGAGGCCATCGGCAAGACCCCAAGGTGGAAACTTAGCTCGATCCGCAAGCACGGAAAAGACCACTGGATGATCAAAGGCGTAGTCACGGCGCAGCCCGAGTCCCCCGCGAAAGCGTCCAGCTCCCTCGGAATCTGGGATGAGTTCATACCGCACGATGCGAAATGGGTAGTTGGCTTCGATCTCTTCAACCGGGGAATTCTCTGTATTCTGGGCATGGGGTTGAATCGCATCGATGCCATCTTTCGCTAACCTTGCGCCGTATCCGCCCCCCATTGACTCGTAGAACACAAAGAAATCTCCAGGCCGGCGTGATTCGCCCCCCAGGGCAATGTTACACAGGCAGCCTTTCGAGCCTGCCGTGAGTCGCTCAGGGATTGCACTGGCAAAGGCCTGAAAACAGGTCTCGAGAACGCGAAACGCTGTTTCCCAGCCACCTCCAATGGCGGCAGGATGGTGGGCGTTGACAATCGATCCCGGTGGTGCAATCACCTCAATCGCTCGGTAAAACCCGTCGTTGACCAGCACATCTGCCTCCATCAAGGCACGCAATGTATAGGCGCAATTTGAAAGTGTCATTGCATATGTAGCGTTGATTGGACATGGACGCTGGCTATCGGAACCGTGCAGATCATAGATGACCTTTCCGTCGGTGACAGTGATTTTCACACAGATCTTGATGGGTTCATCAGTCAGGCCGTCATTGTCCATGTATCCTTCCGCGGTGTAGATACCCCGAGGTATCTTCGCGATCTCTTCCTTTACCTGTCGCTCTGTATGGTTCAGCATCTCTTCGACTGCCTGGGTGATGGTCGTCCGGCCGTATCGAGCGATGATTTCGGTAAGTTGGCGGATGCCTCGATTCACGCTCGCCACTTGTGCCCTGAGATCGCCGGCCGTCTCTTTGGGGGAACGCAGGTTATTCATGATCAAGCCGAAAATATCGTCGTTCAGTTGACCGTCCGCCAGCAGCCTGACAGGTGGAATTCTGAGCCCCTCTTGGTAAATCTCCTTCGAAAGACCAACCAGGCTTCCTGGTGTACTCCCGCCTACATCCACGTGGTGAGCGATGGCAGCGACGAAAGCCACAAGCGTGTCCTTATAGAATACCGGCGAAACCAGGCACACGTCGTTTAAGTGAACACCGCCCCGGTGTCCATCGTTGGAGAGGATTCCGTCCCCGGACTGCAGACGCTTCAGGCCGTAGTCGGCGATCATTTGAGGAACAAAGTGTGCCAGTGATCCCAGATGATTGGGCTGTGAGAAAGACTGAGCAATGACCCGCACAGAGGAATCGAAGATCGCACAAGAAAAATCCAGCCGGGTTTTGATATTGGTCGAGTATGCAGCGCGCTGTAATGCCACGGCCATTTCGTTCGCGGCAGCGTTCAGCCTGTTTCGTATGACCTCTAGACGAATCGGATCTAGGTCTTGGTTTGTGAAGTCAGACACATCAATGGAATCCTTTCCATTACTCAAGATCAGGTCTAAGTTCGTGCTCGGGGACTAGACTCACGATCACATCAGCGGCTCGTCGCAGGTGCTCTTGCGTGATGTGTTGACAACACGGACCATCACCACGCTGTGCGGCGGCGAGGAGGATACTGTGATCGGCATGGGTACTGATCAGTTGTCCAGGCAGAACGAGATACCACATATAGTAGGTATCTGAAAGAATCCCCACTATATAGTAGGTTTTCTCTCCGACAGCCTGCTAGGTTTTGCGCCTTCAGGGTACCAAATTGGCTTCAAGAAAGCGCCTGTTGTTCGCTCAATTCCTCGGCATGCGTTTTAACCTTGAGTACGGTCTCCAAAACCGCTTCGACTCCGTCTCGGTCAGCAAGTAGGACCGGGTGTGGGATGGTGATCTGTTCTTCCGTACAAAAATGCTCGGCGACTGGTAAGAATAGATTGGGATAGTCAGGCACTTCGTCTATTTTACGGCTCAGCAGCTCGGCAACATGTTCTCGTCTGAATGCAGGTTGTCGATATAGTGGCATGCCGTAACCCGAGCTACATGGTACACCTTCAGCCCGGAGAGCCTCAATGAATCGGGACACCGGTACATCAGCAAACTGCGAACGGTCGTAACGCAACACCATAAAATAGTAACCACGTTGTGTGATCCGGAGATCCGCTTTCAGTGGCTTGACTCCTCCGATAGATTTTAGCCCTTCGCCCAGAATGTTCCCAGCTCTCATCCGCTGTTCTACTTGTTCCTGCAGTCGATTCAACTGACTCCGGAGCAGCGCAGCCGTCAACTCCGGCAGCCGGTAGTTGGAAGCAAGCACGTAGTGGTCATATCCTGGCTGGCTCCAGTCCCTGCCGATGTTACCGTACAGGAGTGTATCCCTGTACAGGCTATCATCGTTGATGAGGACAACTCCTCCTTCCCCAGACGTAAGTGCTTTCGAGTTCTGAAACGAGAACGTGCCGAAGTGCCCATAACTTCCCACCTTACGATTCCGCCACTCCGTTCCTTGAGCGTGGGCACAATCTTCGATCAGGAGCAAGTCGTGCTTTTCCACAATCGGCAGCAGCGCATCCAGATCGACGGGATATCCTCCGTAGTGAACTGCCAGGATGGCCCGCGTGCGGGAGGTAATGGCCGCTTCGACAGCGGAAGCAGCAACCGAGAGTGTCTCCGGGTCCGAATCCACGAAGATGGGGATGGCACCGACGCGCACAATTGCACTTGCACTGGCGATGAAAGTCACTGCAGGAACCAACACCTCATCGCCCGGTCGGACACCTCCTGCAATCAGTGCGAGTTCGATCGCAACGGTGCCGTTACTGACGACGATGGCATGCTTGGCGTCATGATATTGAGCATATGCCGTCTCGAAAGCCTCAGCGCGGGAGTTGGGGATCAGCCGGCACCATTGCCCAGATTCCAGTGCTTCCATCACTGCTTTGCGATCCTCATCAGTGACGTAAGGCCAGGGAGGAACAGCGAGCTCACCGGCTGCTTGTTCACCGCCGTTGATTGCTAATTTCCTCATTCCATCTCTACCCTTCCATGTGCTCATTGCGGTCCTTTTCAAACAGCCTCAATCATTGGCTTGTGGAGAATCCTCAGACATGGCTTCGGCTGGTTCCACCCTTTCTAGAAGATTTCATCGAGCATGGCGATAGCCTCATCCACAACCCTATCCAAGGCGTCCGGCACCAGTTTGGCCCAATAGCTGGTCGTGGCTTCGTGTCCACCGCGGCCGACTGCCTCCCTGGTAGGTAGATAGCCAACATATTGGGTTGTACAATGCGCTACGTAGGTTGGATAGGTCGGAGAGGCCATCTTGATACACAACTGGGCCTCCACAAAGGGTTCTCCAGGTAGACCCACGAAAGCCGTGTCGCCAACCCGCAAGACCTGTATCTCATAGGTGAATTCTTCCTCACGTTGCTTCATCAGATGGATGCTCAGCAGTCCTGCTGCACGCATCCATCTGCGATCGATTTGCCGATTGGATCCGTCCATCCAGAGCGGTTCAGGATATTCGGCAAGAAACTGGCGGGCCGCGGCAAGATCGTCTGGGTCCACGTCCCTGATGGGAATTTTGATATGCTTTACTCTCCAATCAAGCACGTCAACATCCCTGAAGGTTAGAGTCTCCACAACTTTCTCAGTGGTTTCAGCCAGCTTCTGACCCATGTAGCGATGGTCCTCCACATAGTCGGGATCATAAGGCGGCCAGGGATTGATATTGCCGCAGGCACCGTTGAGGACCAGGGGGACACAGTCCTGTCCATGAGCCCCGCGCAGCTCATCTGCCCACGCCCCTGGCCAATCGGCAGATACGACCAGCTTTGGGAAGACATGGACGGGATGGCAGGTGTAGTGCAAGAGCATGGCGATCATGCGCAGGGTGTCTGACCGTACACACATCACACCCAGCTCGGGATCGATGGGTCCTTCCAGATACCGAATCCAGGTGGGCCCCAATGGCCTTTCCCAGCAGCGCCCCGGCATCGTTACAGATCCATCCTGTTTCACACCCCGTCTGTTGAAGGCCAATCGTCCTTCAATCCCACTGCCGACTGCGATCTGGGCAGGTTCCAGGGACTCATCGGCGAGCCGAACTGCCTCAAGCGTTCTCTCGACGGTATCTGCGTTGTACCCTTTGTCACCGCCGCGTATCCAGTGGTAGTCTGCCGGCAGTTGCTGGAAATCGTCATCCACCATGATATCGTTACCCAAGGCTGGCGCTGAGTGCGTTTGAGTAGCATGTACCATGATTGCATCCGGATGAATTCCAAATCTCTGCGTGGTTGCCTGCCGGATCTGATCGGTGTATTCCTGGGTGACAATGGTGACATCTAGTGAAACGAAACAGATTTTGCGACTGTTCAACTCAAAACAGACAGCCTTCGCATACAGCGGGTCTGCGACAAGCTGAACCGGTCTGCGCTCGCCCACCGAGCCGAACAGCTGAATACCGGCGCGCGGAGTAATATCAACTTGTCCGGATCCGGCTCGGAAGCGTCCCAATGGTGCGGATACTTGCGTCATTGCTTGTCCTTTCCGTCGCTCGTTCAGACGTGCGTTCGTGAGCAGCATTCATTAGAGTCGTTGCGCAATAAGGATCTAGTACGTAATCGTGGGCAAGTCACATCATTTCGAGGCTGATGCGGCCAATATTCAGGAATTTCTATCGTCATAGTGCCAAAGATAGCGGCATTTGTTCCACGATTCTTATTATGCAACGACTCTATTACTACAACGCAAGGTCAGAACAGAGGTACGAAATCAGGCATGCAATCCGTCCATTAAGCTCTGAAAGCATCCAGCGTAGTCAGTTTACCTTTAGAATTGCCCCATTTCAGGGCGTTTTCTGTATTGGTCAACATGATGGTGGAAACGAGAAAGTCGCAATCGGGAGCCTTGCCCAGAGAGAATCGGCGCGAAGTCGCAGTTTCTTCATTCCAGCATCAGTCTGACCAATACAATTTCAGGGCGTTTTCCCGGCCCAAATAGCCTCTCACAATCCGTTGAGTGCAACCTTGCGCTGTAATACGATTGTCCTGATAGCTAGCTGAGTTGTGCACACCCCTCAGCTAGCTCTGAAAGATATCATTCTAAAAGCATCTGATCCCGTAGCGACCGCAGCGACCGGCGGTCTGGCTCATACGTAGTAGAAGCGACCGGCGATCAGTGACTGGCGACGGCGCGGCCACACGATCGCTGATCGCCGGTCGCTTTGGCGAACAGTTCATTGAGCAAGGACACGGCGCCAGCCACGATCAACTCGAGGGCTCCCGGCGCCAGCCGAGCCCAGTTGGCCGTCGTGATTTCATGTCCCCCCCGGGGAAACGCCTCCCGGGTGGGAATATAGCCGGCCGTATGGGTAGTCGCGTGTGCCACATAGGTCGGGTAGGCGGGGGAAGCCAGCTTGATCTGGAGCTGGCCCTCCACAAACGGCTCACCGGGAAGACCGACAAACGCGGTTTGACCAACCCTCAAAACCTGGATCTCATAATCCAACACCTTATCACGCTCCCAGGCACCGTGCACGCTGACCACGCCCGCCGCCCGCATCCATCTCGGGTCCACCCGTCTTCCCCCCTCCTCAATCCATAGAGGGTCCGGATGTTCGGCGAGAAACTGCTGGGCTTCCTCCAATTCCTGGAATGCCACTTCCTTGATTGGGATCGCCAGATGGGTCACACCCCAGTCGAGCACTGTCTCTTCCCGGAACTGTAGGGTTTCGATTACTTTCTCAGTGGTGGCGGCCAGAACGGTTCCCATACGGCGATGGTCCTCCACGTAGTCCGGGTCGTAGGGAGACCATGGGTTGATGTTCCCGCAAGCCCCGTTGAGCACCAAGGGTACACACCCCTCGCCATGAGTCCCCTGTAGCTCCCTCGCCCAAGCTCCGGGCCAGTCGGCGGTGACGATGGGTAAAGGCTTGCGAAACATGTGGACCGGATGGCAAGTGTAGTGCAGCAACATAGCCACCATGCGTAAGGAATCTGCCCGGACGCATAGCACACCCAGCTCTGGATCGATGGGGCCTTCCAGGTAGCGGATCCAGCCCGGCCCCAACGGGTTGTCCCATTCCGAGCCGGGCATTTCCACGGTCCCGTCCTGGCGCACGCCCCGCCGGTTAAAGGCCAGCCGCCCTTCAATACCGCTGCCCACCGCGATCTGCACGGGTTCCAGGGCCTCATAGGCGCGCTGCATGGCCGTGAGGACACGCTCGATCACCAGCTGGTTATATGCCTCATCCGTACCCCACGCGAATTCGGCCGGTGTGGAGAAATCCTCGTCCAGGAGAAATGGACCCAGAGGAGGAGCTGAATGGTTCTGAGTCGCGTGGACCATCACGGCAGTGGGCGCCACACCCAAACGCTCTGCGGCAGCTTGCCGGATCAGGGTGGTATAGTGGCGGCTGACAAAGGTAAGATCCAGCGTGACAAAAGCGAGTTTACGCCCGTTGTGTTCAAACAGAACGGTCCTGGCATAGAGCGGGTCGGCGATTACCTGCGCCGGCCTGCCTCCGGCTAGGCTGCCAGACAGGAACGTTCCCAGGGGAGGGGTAATGTCCACCTGTGCTGCCCCGGCCCGTAATCTGATCAGTTTGTCTGAACCGGGCATCCTCGCTCCTCCTTCTATTTCCTGTATTGTGGATGGATTCGTTGGCCAAGCCGATGGACCGGCTTACGGCCCAATGGGAGGTCAGTGTACACCGTGGCGCCGTGGGTCCAACGCGTCGCCCAGCCCATCGCCCAACAGCACGAGCGCCAGCACCACCAGAAAGATAATAGCGCCGGGAGAGAAGACGAACCAAGGCGCGCTGCTCATATAGCTCCGCCCGTCGTACAACATCATACCCCAGGAAGGGGTGGGGGGCGGAACCCCAAGGTTCAGAAAGGAGAGAGCCGCCTCGACCAGAATAATGGAGGCGCTGTGCAGGGTCAGATGAACCAAAAGGATGGGAAAGGTGCCGGGGAGGATGACCCAAAACACAATATACCAGACGCCGGCGCCTACGGCTCGGGATGCTTCCACGTAGAGCTCTTCGCGAATGGCGAGCACATTACCCCGCACCAATCGCGTGACGCCTGGAACCACGAGTATTCCCAGGGCCAGGATGCCGTTGGCCAACCCAGGTCCCAGGACCGCTATAATGGCCAGGATCAGGATCAACCCTGGAAAGGCCATGAAGCCGTCCATGATCCGCATGATGATCGTGTCGATGGTGCCGCCTAAGTACCCGGCAACGAGGCCGCACAAGGTGCCAATGGGGGTGCCCAAGGAGACCACGGCAATAACGATCAACAGAGAAGTCCGAGCGCCAAAGAGAATGCGGCTGAGAATATCTCGCCCCAAGTGATCCGTGCCCAGGAGATAGGTTGTCGAGGGAGACAACAGCCGGTCTCCGGGAGTCACATGGATGGGGTCATGCGGTGCGATTAGATCTGCAAAGACCGCGCTGAAGGCGATCAGGGCGAGAATGGCAAGCCCTGCCATCGCTGCCCTGTCTCGCCGTAACGCCCGCCACGCCCGTCCCCAATAGGTGGCGCTTGGCTGTTCGAGCGGCTTTTGGGATCGGCCAAACAGACCGGTGATGGAGTGAAATATCCTGCCGGCTCCCGCAGAGAACTGCCGTGCCATGTCTCACTCCTTCACATATTTGATCCTGGGATCCAGATAAGCGTAGAGCACGTCCACAGCCAGGTTGACCAGTACGAAACTCAAACCCATCATCAAGGTGGCACCCTGAACGATATCATAGTCTCGCTGCCAGATCGCCTGGAGCGTCAGCCAGCCGATGCCGGGCCAGGCGAAGATCATCTCGAGGATGGCAGCCCCAGACAGCAGAGCACCAACCTGTAACCCCACGACAGTGGTGAAGGGGATCAGCGCATTGGCAAGCGCATGGCGCAAAATCACAACCTGTCCGCTCAGCCCCTTGCTACGGGCGGTCCGCACGTAGTCCTGCCCCAACACCTCCAGGAGCGAGGCTCGCAAGAAGCGCATTAGTGCTGCCGCTGAGGAGATCCCTATAACCGCCGTCGGCAAGGCCATGTGGCGCAGGCTGGAAACGGGGTCCTGCCAGAGAGCGGCGTAACCGGCCACGGGCAGTACCCGCAGCTGGATGGAGAACAACAGCATCAGCAGCAACGCCAGCCAAAACGTCGGGACTGCAAAGCCGATCAGGGATATACTCCGTACCAGGTAATCGATCCAGGACCCATGTCGAATCGCCCCCAGGATGCCCATGGGCACGGCCAGGAGAATCCCGAGCACCAGGCCGGTCACCCCGAGCTGGAGGGTGGGAACGATGGCTTTCCCCAGCAACTGCACAACCGGGCGGTCATCCCCTTGAGAGACGCCGAAGTTGCCTTGGAGCACCCGTCCAAGCCACTCAATATACTGGATAGGGATAGGCCGGTCCAGACCAAGGACCCTGCGGGCCCGCTCAAGTTCCTCTGGGGTGGCGTCCAGAGGCATCAGGAGCAGCGCACGGTCGCCGGGCAGGATGCGAAAAATGCCAAAGACGAGGATGGACAGCACAAAAAGCACCGGGATAAGCTGCAGCAGCCGGCTGATCAAATAATGTGTCATGGGTCCACACCAAGTCCTGGGTAGGGACAAGTCTGAGGCCTGTCCCTACCGACACCGTACATATGGAGAATGGATGGTCTCTGCGCCGACAAGGCGACCGGCGTTTAGGCCGGCTCCAGCCGACACCAGTTGAAGGCTGGCAACAGCCGCCCGGAGAACATCTCATAGTCCTTTAACCTGGCGGTTGCGGCATGGATGTAGGTGTGAGAACTCACGGTGAAGTCCGGCACGTACTCCATTTCCAACTGATGTACCTGCTGCCAGATGGCCAGACTCTTCTCATCGTCGAACTCCTCAAGCCCCGCGTCGATCAGGTCCCACATCTCTTGAGCCTTAGGGAACTCAGGGGCGTTAAAGCCAGTGTACTTGGAGATCCATTTGGTAGAGGGATAGACCATTTCCGGCCTATTTGGCGCTCCATTGCCGGTGAACGCCAGCTGATAGTCCTTCTTGTCCAACAGCCGGTCGTGGAAGTTGCCCGGTTCAGTCAGATTGATGGTGACGTTGATACCGATCTCCTTCCAGTTTGCCTGGAACCACTGGGCCATCGTCGGGACCATTAGCAGGTCGCCTACCAGGAGCAGCTCTACGTCAAAGCCATCGGCATAGCCCGCCTCAGCCATGAGCGCCCGGGCCTGTTCCAGGTCCTGATGGTCATAACGGATAGCGTCTGGATGGGAAAAGGGGCTGTCGGGGGATAGCCTTGACCACTTCATAGGCACGCCGTCCAGCAGCTCCACCAACCCTGGACGGTCGATGGCCCAGTTCATTGCCTGGCGAACACGGTGATCAGCCAAAGGCTCATACTTCAGATTGGGGATAATCCATAGCCATCCCCCCGTGTCCTGGGGCCGGAAAAGCTGCAAGGATGGGTTGGCCAAGACATCCTTCATCCTGGTCAATGGAGCAGCGTCGATGAAGTCAAGCTCACCGGCGAGGAGGCGCAGATAGCGGACCTCTTCGTCTGGGGTGGGATAGAGCTCTACCTGGTCCAGCTGGGGAATCCCTTCTTCCCAATAATCTTCAAAGCGCCGATATTTGATGATCTGGTTGCGTTCCCACTCCTCGAAGACGAAGGGGCCGGCGGAGATAGGGTTATCCGGCGTCCAATTGGGCGAGATGATCCCAACTCCACCAAAATCGATGGGCGCCTTGCGGTGAGGACGCTCGGTGGTAAAGGAGACCGTGTACTTGTCCAGATATTCAATTGTGCTTTCCTCAAGCCGGCGCAGGACATCACCGGCGCCGGTCTGCACGTCAGGGTCTAACAGGCGCTCAATGCTGAACTGCACGTCGTCTGCAGTAACCTCTGTGCCGTCGTGGAACTTAACACCTTGGCGTAGGTGGAAGACCAATGTATGGTTGTCATTTGTCCATTCCCAGCTCTCCGCCAGATAGGGATGGATCTCCTTCTCATCCGGAAGCCAGCGCGTCAGAGAAATCTCCGACAGACTCCTGTGAATCTGGATGATCCCACCCCCCTTTGAGTGATGTGGATCGATATCTACGTAGTCCGACTGGATGCCTGCCCGCAGCAAGCCGCCGGAGAGCGGCATAGCAGCCGGCGAGGAGGCTACCGGTGCTACCGGTGCTGGCGGCGCTACACAGGCGGCAGCCAGCAAACCTGCGCTGCCGATGCCTGTTAGTCGCAAAAATTCCCGCCGATTGAACTGTCCGTTGGTGTGTGCCATTTTGGATCCCCCTTTTGTGGTCCAAGTGCTAAAATGAGCGCTTTGAATCTCGGATTGGCCTATATGAACCCGACCGTTGGCAAAGAAACAAAAACGGCAACTGGGTTCTCAAGAAAGGAAAAATCAAGGTGTTCAGTTCCCGGCAGCTAGAAGGGACAACCTGACTTACTCCCCATGCCTAAAGGCAGGGGGTTCTGGCAGATACACTGGCTCTCCCAGTGGGAACAACTGGAGTTAAACCGCCCCGTGCGGGTCTGACCACAGGGGTGAGCTTTAGCGAGCTTGCCCCGTTCTGTATTTATTCAGTTGTTAGTTGGCACTCTATCACCAGCGCCGGGAAAGTGC
>CAUZOD010000023.1:0-20343 GCA_963581115.1 Phycisphaerae bacterium
TTTGTCAAGTTGTACAACATCACAATTGCGATGCAAGCATTACTCGAGGCGGGGCGTTTCCCGATTCCGGCGTACCCATTGGCCTACCGTTTTTTTTTTACGTTTGTACTGCCGGTGGCTTTCATGACGACAGTGCCTGCAGCCGCGATTCTGGGTATGCAAGGCTGGGAGTACTGGTTGACTGGGTCCGCCGTGGTTGCGATCGTGCTGTTGGCGGTCAGCCGGTGGTTCTGGCATTTTGCATTGCGGTACTACACCAGTGCGTCCAGTTAAGGGCATTTGATGCCCGTTTTCAGTGCTGGTGATCCTTTAGATATCGTGCCGTGGCCGGAAAGCAGAAAAAGTCATATCGATGCATTCCTGCCGCTGGTCTTGGCGGGGTCCTAGCCGCCTGTCGGGATCGGCAAAGCCACTTGATGTGGGTCCCCGAGTTAGGAAACAGCTGGAGCCTACCCGAACAAAATCAAGAAATTTTTTTAGAAACCCCTTGACAGATACCGAACAAACAGTAGATTGTTCAAGTCCTGACATAACCCAAACTTTTGACGCAGCTAAGGAGTCTGACTATGGTGAAGACTGCAGCCGAACCGACCACCACCCGCCGTACCGCCATTCGCAACAACGGGGGGTCAAAACGAGGAGGATCCATGGCGCGAACCACTGCTACGGAGCCCAATACAGGCGCCGCCGCCCGCCAGCAAGCATTGGAGCGAGCTGTGACGCAGATCGAGCGTAGTTATGGCCAAGGCTCGATCATGCGCCTCGACGATGATCCGGCTACCGTGCCGCCGGGTTATTCGTCCGGATCATTGAGCCTTGATCTGGCTCTTGGTGGGCGTGGCATGCCCGCGGGGCGGATCATCGAGATATTTGGTCCTGAATCATCCGGAAAAACAACGCTTGCTCTACATGTAATCGCCAACGCCCAGAGGGGTAATGGGGTGGCCGCATTTATTGATGCCGAGCATGCACTGGACCCGGCTTGGATTCGGCGATTGGGTGTGAACTTGGATGATCTGCTTGTGTCACAGCCTGATACCGGGGAGCAGGCTTTGGAAATTGTAGAACTTCTGGTGCGATCCAATGCTGTAGATGTGATTGTTATTGACTCGGTTGCGGCACTGATCCCAAGGGCGGAGATCGAGGGTGAGATGGGAGACTCGCATGTTGGCCTACAGGCCAGGTTAATGAGCCAAGCCATGCGCAAGCTCACCGGTGCAATTAGTCGTTCTCGTTGCGCGGTGATCTTTATTAACCAGATCCGGGAAAAAATTGGTGTCATGTTTGGTAGTCCGGAGACCACGCCAGGTGGTCGTGCACTGAAGTTCTACGCTTCAGTTCGGGTCGACATCCGCCGCACCGGCACCCTCAAGGAAGGGGATGTGGCTGTGGGAAATCGTGTGCGAGCGAAGGTGGTTAAGAACAAGATTGCACCCCCATTTCGGCAGGCTGAATTCGACATCATGTTCAACGAAGGGATCAGCGCGTCTGGTGATCTGCTGGATCTCGGAGTGGAGGAGAACGTGATTCAGAAATCCGGCACGTGGTTCAGCTTCGGTGAAATCCGTCTTGGTCAGGGGCGAGAGAACTCTAAAAGCTTTCTCCGGGAGAACGATGACCTTTTCCAGGAGATCAAGATGAAGGTGCTTGAGTCCAAGGGCGTGACAATCCCGGCGGTTGCCCAAGTGCCGGCCGCAGTGGACTAACTGGGGTTTTCAGCGGTCATTTGTTCGCCAAGATGCTTCGATGGAATTAACAGTTTTCCCCGGAGACAGTGGTTGTCCCTGCGACTAAACTTTGGGCCGTCACCAATCGCTGGCCGATCTGCCTTGCAGCGAATTCACATTGCCAAAAACTTGCAATTTAAGATTATGTGATTGGGCATTGGTTCGGTTGTCAGGCAGTTTTTTCCGATATGGGTGGTATGGCCGACCCTGACTATATTGTGGAGATCGAGGGCATCATCCAGCCGGATTCTGAGCCGGAAAAATCAAGCCACCATACATCATTGCGCGGGCGGCGATGGTTGGCGATTCTTTGGCGTTGTTGTTCGGTCTACGGTCGTGCGTACCGCAATCGGGCCGCGACAGCCTATGAAGGGGTCTGTCCAAGATGCGGCCGGGTGTTGCACGTCCCAATCGGTCCCGAGGGTACTGAATCTCGATTTTTCGAAGCCATGTAGCGCTGCAATCAGCATCGGTCTAGCTTGCAGGGGGAGGTGGCAACCGCCCAAGGACCTGCCATGGTCGACAGCCCGGCGGTCCTTGTGGACTTCGCCGGGTTGCCCGATCCGCTGGTTGGCTCCGCGTTTATGCTGGTTGGGGTATCGTTGAAAACAATTTATGCTGGTCGTGATTGGCGGCGAATAAGGGCCAGGCACCAAACACCGAGTACGGATAAAGTTGTGGGTTCCGGTGTCAACGCGCTGGTTCCGCCTAGTACATTCCCAAAGTTCTGTTGCACAGCAATCAGGTCGGCGCCAGTAACCTGGCAATTGTCATCGGCATCGCCTAAACCAAGGCCATTGCACCTCGGGTCCGCTGAATATGTTGCAGAAAAGTTCTGCATCGTTACGATCAGGTCGGCGCCCGTGACCTGAAAGTCGTTATTGGCGTCGCCGAGCAGAACCATCGG
Source organism: Phycisphaerae bacterium (assembly GCA_963581115.1). GTDB lineage: Bacteria > Planctomycetota > Phycisphaerae > Phycisphaerales > Phycisphaeraceae > CAUZOD01. The sequence goes on from CAUZOD010000023.1 coordinate 2,635, forward strand.
CCTAAGGGGCATGGTGATTGGCATGGTTCCCAATAGGGCAAAATTGCCAACAATCGCTCCGCCCTGTGGGTCGACTGTCTCCACGTAGCCGAACACCTCATGACCAAGGAAATTCTTGCCGCCGGGGATGTTGATCGTATTAGCGGTCTGGATTGGATCCCCATCGAAAATAAGGTACCACTCCCCTCCCTTGTCCATCCGGATTGGGGGCAGATCAAGCATCTTGAACTTATCGTTCCTTTCTAGCAGCTGCATCGTTTCCCCATTCAAATCTTCTAACTGCAGTCTCATGTCGTCTACGATGCCCAGGCCGATACGCTTCACTTCGATGGGCATAGCTGCGGTGTTGACGAGGCGTACACCCTGAGCGACGACGCGTACCGGTGGCCCCATCTCGATCGCCTGTGCATCGGATCCGTCTGAGGGTACAGAGGGGCTAGTTACCCCGGTGACCGTCTGATTCCAATCATGGAAGCTTAACAACGGGGCATTGCTCCTCGTGCCATCGGGGTGCACCACTTCGGCGGAGACTACGGTCCAGTCCCACACGTCCTGTTCTATACCGACATGGATAATGTCGCTGGGATCGAAATCACCGGGATCGGTATTGCTCCACTTATGCAGCAGGTCGTCTTTCTGATTGGCTCCACCGATCGCAGACGTAGTGTAGGTGTTGAAGTGTCGAGCAGAACTGCCGTCATAATGAAAAAGGGGTGTGGGATTGTTGGTCCCTCGCGTCCGGATTTCGAACTCGTGAGTGAGTTTGGTACTGGAGGGGTTCTGGTAATCCCAATTAATACCCAAGGCGCGAAATCCCATCGGAGTACTTGAAGTAGAGTTAAAGTTGATTGGTGCCGAGGTGAGTTGCCAACCCTGCGTTACATCCGTTGCATTGCGCTGGGTGCCGGCTGGCCTGGTCGCGGCCCAAGTGCCACTATTGGTTTCAGGGCCGGCCGAGACCAGTATGTCCGCAGTTCCACCGAAAATTTCCGTGAAGTTGAGATTTTGATTTCCATAGAAGTAGTTGTAACCATCTAACTCGTCATGGCTGAGAATTTGGTTGTAAGCGCCAGCAGGAATCCAGCTTCGCATTACCTCGTTGTTCTGATCAGCTTGCGCAACAATTGGAGGTGGAGGAGTGGTATTTGGAACATAATTGCGGTTGATGCCACTTCCCACGTTGGGATGATGAAAGACGAGGGCGTGTCCTATCTCATGAACCATGATTGAGCGGATATCGCCAAAAGGCTGTGCGCCACTGTTACGCATGTAGGAATAGTTGGCGCCATCGGCTGTTGACCAAGCTGAATCCCACTGGTCGAAGGCCAGGCGGATCTGGTTTCGGATCCGGCCGTCATTCGTGAAACTCGGGTCGAATCTGTAAGTCACGGTGGTGGTGTTACCGTTGAGCACATCCGGATTCCAGGATGCGAACTGATTTGGGTTTGTTGCTAGGTCCACGAAGTCGTAATTTGGCAGGTCATAGGCAGCAAAACCATGAGCCGTAGGTACCTGGGGGAATGACAGAATCGCTGCACAGACAAGAAATGTCAGAAGTTTGAAATTGTTAGAAAGCATGTTTTTCCCTTTTTGAGATTTAATGGATAAGAGGGTGCTATCTTCCCAGCCCAAAATAAGGGTACGGGTTGTTGCCGTTGCCGGACAGCAAGCGGATGGTGGCCGCGTACTTAGCGGCAGGTTCAAACGCATGTTTGCCGCGTTGGCTATACTCCACCAATTGCCAGTTATGATAGGTCGGGAGTACGCTCCATCAAGAGGGTGGCATGAGTTTTCTGGATGAAATCTGGAGTAATCAGGAGAGTGGAATGAAATGGTACAGGTTCACAGGCAACGGGGTCTGGTGTTTGATCGATTGAGTTCATGCAATTTCCCTTTCACGTGTAAGAGGGGTGATTTGGCACCCTTCGAGCGGCTAGGGTGCCAAGCAAAGCGGATTTCTGCTAGAACAACAGGGAATACCGCGCGTGATGGAGATTCTTTCACTTTGCGAGGAAAAATTTGATTTGGGGCATTCACCTACTTTGTGCTGATTGCCGTAAGTCAAGCAGGTGGCGCAAACTGGGGAACCAGCGATAGCAGTTTACGCGAGATTTTTCTGCCAGGCTATTCTGACCTGGCCAAGCTATTCAAGGATTCGTATTTCCCCGGCAGGTGAAATTTCCATCCCCATCAACCGTTTCAATTCTGCTGGGAAGTTGGTTGCCTCTAAGTGGCGGGGTACGGCGGGGCAACACGGCTTGCAGCGATGATGCCGAGGGTAAATCCAGAAATGGTTTTCGAAATAATGCACGCGCAGGGATTCGAACCCCGAACCGCCGGTTCCGTAGACCGGTGCTCTATCCAATTGAGCTACGCGTGCGATCCGATGCGGAAGATAGCCATCCCCGGCAGGATTGGCAAACCAAGGTCTTGTTGGATCTGTGCAACGCGTCCTTCCAGAGTCAGAGTGCAATCGCATTGAAGTGTGGCGATGGGGTCTCTACAATCCAGTGGTCCCGAAGTGGCAAGGAACCCGATGATTGAAAAGGAAATGCGACAACTGCGATCGTCCTGCGACCCATCACTCTATTGAGATTGTCAACGGCCAGAAGATCGAGAAGCATCTGTGTGACGCCCATGCCGCAGAAGATGGGATGACAGTGGTCAAGACGGTCCACACACCGATCAATGAACTGCTGACGAATTTTGTCAAGATGCACTCGGGTCAGAGCGTAGAGTCTCTAGATCAGATGACCTGCAACCAGTGTGGGATGACATTCGCCCGGTTCCGTGAGCACAGCCTTCTAGGTTGCTCGTATTGCTACACAGTGTTTGAGCGACAGTTGACCCCCTTGCTTGAGCGGGCGCATGAGGGCGGAACCCATCACATCGGCAAGGTCCCGCGACACGCTGGTGCCGGGGATCAGCGGCAGAATCATCTGTTGCGGATGCGCAAGCAGCTAGACGAGGCTGTCTCCTCCGAGGACTATGAGCTGGCAGCACGTCTGAGGGATGACATTGTTCGCATGGAGGATCAAACCGGATGAGTCTGCACCAGATGACGGAGCACGCAGGTGAGTGGCTACGAGGTTGTGGGCCTCATAGCGATATTGTGATTTCCAGCCGGGTACGCTTTGCCCGCAATCTTGCGGGCTTCCCATTTGTCGGTCTGTCCAATCGGCACCAGCGCCATGAGATTCGCCAGCTGACCCGCAATCAGATCATGTCCAAACACCTGTCGGACAACATCATCTGGGTGGACCTTCCACAGAGTCCACCTCTAGATCGCCAACTGCTTGTAGAGCGACATCTGATCAGCCGTCAACATGCCAAGGTAGGTGATGACATTCCACGCGCAGTGGCGATTAGTGCCGATGAAACATTTGCGATCATGGTCAATGAAGAGGACCATATGCGCATCCAAGTGCTTCGTAGTGGGATGCAGTTGGCCGAGGCCTTTGACCAGATTGAGCGGATTGATGATGTGCTCGAGGAGAAGTTGGATTACGCCTATTCACGGAGATTCGGATATCTGACCGCATGTCCAACCAACGTAGGCACTGGAATTCGGGTTTCGGTCATGCTTCATCTGCCAGCTCTCAAGCTGACCGGTGAGATAGACAAGGTGCGACGGGCTGCCCGTGACATGCATCTGGCTGTGCGCGGCCTGTTTGGCGAGGGGTCTGAAGCATTAGGTGACCTTTACCAGATCTCAAACCAGACCACGCTGGGTAAGAGCGAGTCGGAAATTTTAGCCGATTTTGAGCACACCGTGGTCCCTCAGATCATTGCCTATGAACAGCAGGCACGCCAAGCTCTGCTTCGACAGCGTCGAGAACAGCTCGACGATAAGGTTTGGCGGGCGTGGGCATTGCTGGCCCATGCACGGGTAATGGGTACCGAGGAAGTACTGCAGTTACTGTCTCATCTGCGGTTGGGCGTTAATTTAGGCCGTCTTGAGATGGTGGACATTCGCACGATCAACGAGCTTTTTCTCCTGACTCAGCCAGCACATTTACAGCGGCTGACTGGGTGCGAGATGGACCCGGCAACCCGGCGTGTGGCTCGAGCCCGGCTGATCCGCCAGAGGATCTCAAAACGATAAAAATCGTACATGAATGATCTTATAGGCATTGGCGGCAAGTTGCTGCTGCCTTTGGTCCAGATCTTCATGCCTACGGTATACTATGAGAATGTTTGGTTTGCCCATTTCTTGAGTCAGCATCAGGCCGGAAAGTGGCAATCTGCGCAAGTGAGGCGATATGGGGTTGCGTGCGGATATTCGAAATGAACTGGTATCAACGCTCCCATTGCGCGAACCGGTACTGGTGGCCCCAACTACAGTGGTGAGGGACGCCGTTGGTCGCATGAAGCAGGCCCATCTTGGCTGCGTATTCGTGGTCGATTCCGAGAGGCGACCTCTGGGAAAGTTTACGGAGCGGCAGGTGATCCGGGTTTTGGTTCAGAATCTTGGTGGCATGGATGAACCTATCAAGAATCACATGATCCCTATCGGGCGTTGCATGAGGCTGGATGATCGGATCGCTGATGTCGTGGAGGAAATGCAGGAGTCGGGCGTGCGATTTGTCTGCGTGGTTGATGGCAGCGGCGCAGTCATTCGTCTGGCAGGCCAACGGAGCGTCATGGAGTACATTGCAGAGCACTTTCCGCGCCAGGTCAAGGTGCAGATGATGGAAGCCAAGCTGCATATGGATCAGCGGGAGGGCGCATGAGCGAGACCCGGCCCAAGCGTGGACAACGAAGCTCGGCCGACGACTTCGAGGATCCGTTGAGCAACTACAGCCCAGCGGAGTACGATGGTGAACTGGATCGTGCCCTCGCCGAGAGCACAGTATCCGCCATGCAGCATACGCCTGTAGCGACGATCAGCCCCGACCAGACCGTGGCCGATGTGATGCAGACAATGGCAGACAACAGTTACTTTGGCCTTCTGGTTGTGGAGGAGGGCAAGCTGATTGGCATTTTTACTGAGCGGGATGTGTTGAACAAGATTGTTGATGAATATAACACAAAGAAGGACCATCCCATTCGTCTGTATATGACGCCAGATCCGGTACGGGTCTACAATACTGATTGTCCGGCCAAGGCGATCAATGTAATGGCGGTGGGTGGATTCCGTCGCGTTCCGGTACTCGATATGGAAGATAGAGTCGTTGGTATCATCGGCCCCAAACGTACGGTGCGCTTCCTGCAGAAATACATTGAATAGCGGCTATTTCGGTTCGTGTTGGCGCACCAAGGCCAGCGCCAGTTGCTGGGGTTTGGCCAAGGGCAGATCGTCGACCTCGTCCAGGCAACGCCAGAGGCCAGATGTGATGACACCTCGGCGTGCTTGGGCCCGATGGACGACGAACTGAATCGTCCGATGCGTGGTTCGATGGGTAAAACTACCCAGTTCTTGTGGGTGATTTACTTTCAAGCCAAGCGTTTGCCACGACCATTGGGCGGGACTTTGGCCGTTGAGTGTTTCAGCCGTCGGCAGTTGCCACATCGCTGACCACAGTCCGCGGTCAGGTCTCTGTTGAAATAGAAACTTCCCGTAGCGCTTGATGGCAAGTACGAGGTGTCGGGCCGGTCTTGGCGATTGGCGAGGTAGCCGGTGTGGAATACTGGCTATGCGGTTGCTGCTGTGCGCTCGGCACAGGCTTATCAGAGGACAGCGGGTACAGTCCGGTGATGTGGGGGTGCAGACGGTGGCTCCTAGTTCCATGAGAGCTTGATTGAAATCGCCCGCATGGTGCTGCGGTACGAGTTGTGAGGCTAAAGCCCACAGGCGGCGTTGGGTCTTAGGTGCTTGCAGTGGCTGGGAGATGGCCCACAGCCGCGTCAGGACTCGGCCGACGTTGCCATCGAGGACGGGCTCGGCTTTACCAAAGGCGATTGAGGCGATTGCTCCGGCGGTGTAGCGGCCAACGCCTGGTAGAAGCAGAAGATCCTCGGTCCTCTTTGGGATATGGCCAGCGAACTGATCCACGATCATTTTCGCTGCTGCGTGTAGATTTCTCGCCCGGGCATAGTAGCCCAAGCCCTGCCAAAGCCTCAGTACCTGCTGCTGCGGTGACGTGGCTAGAGTCTGTACAGTAGGGAACTGCTCGATGAACCGCAGGAAGTACGGAATTACCGTGGCCACCTGTGTCTGCTGCAGCATTGCTTCACTTACCAACACGTGGTAGGGGACCGGGCGTCCCGTTTGCCCGATGGCAATGCGCCAAGGTAGCTCTCGCCGTTCGCGGCGATACCAGCCCAGAAGTCGCCGCCTCAGTTTGGTGTGATTGCAGCGATTGGCAGCCATGGTCCGATCATAACAAGGCTATGATCGCCGAACGCCAGAGTCTGCCCCCCGTTCGTGACTCGTTGACACATAAATTCTCGATCATGGGTCACGAGGGGTACCTGACCGTGGGGCTCTTTGTCGATGGTCGGCCCGGAGAGATCTTCATCAAGATGTCGAAGGCCGGATCAACGCTTTCGGGGCTCGTGCACGGATTCTGTCGGGCTTTTTCCTTGGCATTGCAGTACGGTCTTCCCACGGAACAGGCTGTGGGGCGGTTTAAGGGTATGCGATTTGAACCCATGGGGCACACCTCGAATCCGGATATTCCCGAGGCTCAGAGTGTGATTGATTACGTGGCACGGTATCTTGAGTTGCACTTCTGTCCTCAGTCCGGTTCAGTAAGTGGTTGTTCGTGGAGCGATACCCCGGTTCCGCGGTGATCAGATCGGCATCAGCTGGTTGACGCCTTCCAAGACCGTCGCTACGGTTGCTGTGTGAACTCAGTTGTCAAGGAACAATGCGGTGTTTTTGGCGTGTGGGGTGCGCCGGATAGTGCATTTCTGGCGTATACCGCCACCTATGCTCAGCAACACCGTGGGCAGGAGTCTGCGGGGATCGCGGTGAGTACCGGCGAGAAACTCTGTGCCCATACCGGCATGGGACTCGTGTCCGAAGTGTTCTGCGACGACGACCTTGAGCGTTTGGTGGGGAAGGCCGCCATCGGCCACAACCGATACTCCACGACTGGATCCAATCGACCGGCGAACTGCCAGCCGCTGTTGCGCGAGTATGTGGGGGGCCAGGTGGCATTGGGGCATAATGGCAATCTCGTCAACGCTGAATTGCTGCGCCGTCAGTACGAAGAACGTGGACATATGTTTCAATCCACGACGGACACGGAAGTCATTCTGTCCCTGCTCGCTTCACATCACCGCGAGTATGATGATCCACTAGTGGCTGCCTTGCGACATCTTCAGGGCGCCTATTCGCTCGTATTTCTCTTCGCAGACCGCATTGAAGCGGTGCGTGATCCGTGGGGCTGGCGACCATTGTCGCTAGGTCAGACTGAAAATGGTTATCCCTGCGTGGCCAGCGAGACAGTGGCATTCGACGCGATCGGCGCGCGGTTGGAACGCGAGATTGATCCTGGGGAAATTGTCACCCTTTGTGATACTGGCGTTTCTACTCGGCGATTTGCCGACAAACAATGCCCGGCGCAATGTGCATTTGAGCACGTTTACTTCGCCAATCCCTCTTCTAACGTATTTGGTGACACGGTGCAGATTGTGCGTGAGCGATTGGGAGAGAGACTGGCCGAGGAGGCACCGGTGGAGTCCGACTTCGTCATGCCGATGCCGGACTCCGGTCGTTCAGCAGCGCTGGGGTATGCTCGGGCCAGCGGATTGCCATATCGAGAAGGGATTGTGCCCAACCGTTACGTGGGCCGGACCTTTATCCAGCCGACGCAGAAGCAGCGGGACTACGCTGTCGCCCTCAAGCACAATGCAATCGAGGAGATCATCCGCGGCAAGCGGATTGTGGTGGTGGATGACTCGATCGTACGAGGAACGACGACCAAGGGGAAGATGTCTTCACTGCGTCGTGCCGGGGCCAAGCAGATTCACTTGAGAATCAGTTGTCCCCCGATCCGCCATCCCTGCTATTTTGGAGTGGACTTTCCGGATCCATCGCAGTTGATCGCAAACAACCGCAGCGTAGACCAGGTGCGCCAGTTCCTAGGGGTGGATAGCCTGTACTTCCTGTCGCTAGACGGGTTACTTGAGAGCATGAGCCGGTCCCCCGACCAATACTGCACAGCGTGCTGGTCTGGGAAATATCGGATCAACATCGAGCATCCGGTGAGCAAGCTTAATCTGGAACGGGACCAGCTGTCAATGTTTTAGCCCGGATATCTCACCAGTTCTATTGTGTGTAGAGATGGCTTGTGTTTTTGCAGGGTGGGCGACTGAAGCGGCCAGAGGTTTGTTGCAACACGCTACGCCTCGATATGTGAAAATCTAACATCGCCCAGACTGTGCGCGATGTGTGTACAGCAGAGAGCTTGTGCAGATATCCGCTCCGCTCCACCGAGCCTCTTGAACTTGTGGCTATGGGCTTTTGATCGGCGGCGGGTTGAGCACGAGGTCAAAGTCTTTGACTGAGGAGTCGGTCAAGGTAAAGAGGAGCTCAGCGTCGTCGAGGCGGCCGAAAACGGTAGGCGATTTCGCCTCTGGTTCAGGGCCTTTCCAGATCGTGACCAGATGGGTCTGTTTGTCGGTGGTCTGGAGGATTAGTGCAACGTACGGTTTGTCTAGATCGACGGCGAGATCCTGTGGTGTGTGATAGCTTGCAGCCTGTAGCTGGGCTAGGGCACCAAACATTGCTGCTGCCTTTGCCTGGTCGATGTCCTCAATCTTGTCTGCGTCGTAGGCCCCATCCGCACTGCGGCGGAGCGTCATTACCTTGTCGTCCTGATCGATTTTTACAGAGGCCAAGTCTTCCAGCGCCAGCGACAGAACCGAGCGGTCACGATACTCGCTCATGAGTAGGTCCACCGTGTCCTGAGATAGGACAAATGTCGCATTAATTCCGGTCAGTGTAGCTCGGCGTGATTCCGGATCGACCGAAATCCTGCGGTCTCCATCAGTGGTTCTGATCGTCATTGAAATTGAGGGATCAACTGTTTCTAAGGACCATCCTTCCGTTTTTAGTGGCGACAGTGCATCCCGCAGTTGATTGAAGGCCGTCGCCTCAAAGCTATCATGTTGATCCAATCGCCACTGTTCGCCATCCAGTATGAAATCAAACTGGGCGTCGGGGCGTGTGAGCACCAAGCCCCTGATCTTATCAGCTGGGAGATCGATCACTGTCCGATCTCGCAGTTCCAGTGCTGGTTTAAACAGTAATTCCACTTGGTCGTGGGAAAAGCGGTAACCGGTTGTTTCACCACCGCCCAAGGCCATGAAGCCATCCCCGTCAGAGAAAAACTCCACACGCTGCAGGCCACTGCCGCCTCGTGCCATTTCGACTATGGCCGTTGGGGTGGTCTCAGGGCGGGCATAGGGCACCTTGAAGTCGGAGCTCTCCAGGACGATCAGGTTGTCCAGAAGTGTTTTGGACGCCTCGGCGTCGGCCAAGTAGCCGGGGCCGGGCGAAGCAAAGGCCCAGCCGTTGGCATCACGCTCCAGGATGATTTGCTCCCGACCGTTTCGAGTGATTAGGAGGCGGCGCACATCGTCAGCAGTGGTGGTAAAGATCTTAGGGCTGCGTAGCCCATCGGCGGCTATGTCGAAGGGTTTGATCTTGTATTCCCCAAGGGTAAATATCACCCCTGAGGGTTCATCGGTGGTCGACCATGTTGCGAAAAAAGACTCATCCTTGAGGTCTGCCGGCGCGCCAATGCGCAAGGTGCCCGCCTTTTTCTCTGCAGCGTTGTGGACTTGGACTATGGTGGCGGGGTTGTCCAGTCCGTAGAGCTTCAGATCCTCAGGATTGTCAATGACGAACTTATCCACACTGATTTGACCGATCGAATCAGCCAAGGCCTTGACCTTGTCTTCGGCGGCACGTTGGGTTGCCGCTTCATCAAGAAACCAGCGGCCATCAATCTTATGCAGCTGGATTTGGGCCAGATCGCGGGTCAGGATGATTTGATCAGTCTGTTCGATTGACGGTACATCAAACGACTTCTTGCGCCATGTGGTGGGCTTGGCTTCGATCAGTTCCTGGTGCAGTGTGTCACCGACTACGTACACGTTTTCGTCGGTATTGACTGTTATGTAGCCATGGCCGCCAAGTAGTTTACGGCCGATCTGAAGTGTGAGGGTGGTTTCGGCGTCGGGGCAATAAGTCAGCGTGGCCTGCGGTGGGCCCAAACCCGCCTCGGCCAAAGAGGGGGCACCATTCTGACTCGGCGTGAACTTCTGGGTATACCGAAGATCGCGAATATTATCGACGATTGTGTTGATTGAGTAGTTGTTCAGTGAAAATTGTACCGGTTCAACCTCGATCCAATCTTCGTCGGATCGTTTGATTACGGTGATTTTCCCTTGGCGATCGACGGTGATTTGAGCCCCATTCGTAGCCAATGGCGGTGGTTCAGCCAACAGAGGCGTCCCGTTTTGCTCGGTCGCAATTGGCTGGACCGGCCCTTCGGGTGTCTGCGAATTCAGCTCAAAGAAGTACAGGTAGGCGCCAACGATGGCGAGGAGCGCAACCAGTGCTATCGTGGTTTTGACATTCACGGATTTCTATCCCTTGCGGCGTGTGAACCAGACACCCATGCCGACCAGTAGGACCATGGCGGGCATGCCCACCAGGAGAAAAATCTTCCAGCCCGTGCGTTCGGCGTCGGACATCGAGGCGATGCGACGGATGTCTTGGCTTCGCGGGCTGGCTGCGATCAGCTCGTCGAGCTGGCCAAGCCAGTAGACGCTGTTGACGAACAACTCTGCATTGCCCGGATAGATCGCTCCAAGCAGATTGGCGGTGCCGGGGCCCAGCGGACCCAATGTGGTGACCTGGTCCATTGCCCAGATCGGGTCGGTGACCACGATCAGACGCTGATTGCCTTGTTCGGCCGCAACAGCGACGTCAAACCGGTCGCTCCGCTGTGTCTCGTCCATTGGGGCGGACTGGATCTGGTCAGGTGAGGTCAGATTATTATTGGCCCAGAGCCTCTTGCCGTGCAGCACAACCAAGGGTGTGTGTGTGGTGGGCTGCTTCGTGTCTTCTTTAATCACAATGGGGCTGGTCTGGACGAACATCGCGGGCATGCCACTGAGGGCTGCGGTGATTGGTGACCCGGTGGGCCACTGGGTGATATCAAACCGAATCATGTTCGCGATTTTGCGATCAGGCAACTGAACTTGGCGCATCACCAGTCGATCGATTTGGGCTTCGATGCCCCAGTCTTCGAGAAGGTTCAGCAGAGGATTGCCCTCGCCGAATCCCATCGCAGGTTCCACACTCAGAATTAGCATGGCGCCATCACCGGCAGCCAAGCGGTCCTTGAGGTGGTCGGCCACTTTTTGCTTGGCACCGCTGGCCATGAATGACATGGGGTTCGATGGATTCGGTGGGGGGAAGGGCAGGACGATCCAGACAATTTTCTGCCCTGCCTCAGCTTCCGGAGGTGGACTGGGGGGCGTCTGCTGGCCAAACTGACTCTGCCGACCTGCCGGATTCCACTGTTCAACACGGATACTAGCGCTGCGAAGCCGTTGGGCCACAAACTCGCACTGTCCACCACGTGGCCCGATCGCAGGCCTGCTGCTGTCGGTTTGGATGAACACCACCATTGGCGGGTGTACAAGACTCATGCTCACCAGTACGCCGGTCAGCCGCTCTTCCCCGATGAAGCCCAATTCCCGCTGACCGGATTCTCCAGCCATTTCTGGCGGCAGCTCGCGAAACATCTCCTGAATTGGAATCACGCGCACCTGATTAGGCGAGAGGATTGCAATTGATTCCTGAGAGATCAATGTACTGCGCACCTGCTCGTAGGCGTCAATAGGATCGGCGAACTGAATATTGCTCAGAGCATCTTGAGTTCGCTGACGGGCGGCCTTAAGAACTTCAATGACTTCAAGGAGTTTGTTCTGAACTCCATTGGGCGTGTCGTCGACCTTTAGTGCATGCTCAAATCGCTCGATTGCGGCACCCAGCAATTTCCCCTCGATCTGGGACAGGTAGTTGGCGATGTCTGATCGGATTGCATCGTAACTCGGTAACGGCTGTTCCAGTGCGGTGTCGAACTCTGATCCAATGGTGGTACTGTCCGACTCAAGTCGCTGGAAGGCGACCATGACTTGGCTGAGGTCCTGTTTGGTCGCCTGGTTGGTCAGGTCTGGGGCCTCAATTGCAGCTTTGAGCTTCATGTTGCTGGTGGCGATGTCGCGAGTCACGTTTAGCAACGCAGCCTGACCGACTTGAATCGCCGTTTGCAACGGGGCCAGATCCTTTTCAAAACGTGATAGCAGTGAGTGGTAGAAACGATCGGTCTGGACCGGCTGGGCGGGGTTGAGCTGCTCAATCTGTAGCTTGTCACTGTAGGCACCGTATTCTTCGACTAGGTCACGGACACGTTCGACGTGGATATTGGTATCACGGAACATCGTGACAATCTCATAATCACCCTCAAGTCCGCGGAGGACCTTGAGCGTTTGCGGCGACAAGCTGTAACGTCTGGTTGCGGTCAGATCAAACCGGACCAAACGTATGGCTCCGGGTGAGTGCGCGGCAAGTCGGCGGAAGGCCCGATCCACGATAAAGTTGATCGCGACAACGATTCCTGCTGCAGCCACGATCGCGATGATCACACTCAGCCCATACTTGGTGCGGCGGGTGCCTTGAGTCGGATTGTGGATGTCTGCACCCATTATCGCCACCTGCGACTTTCGAGCATCTTGACGCCCAGAAAGAGAAAGAAAATGATCCCGCTGACAAAGAACAGTAGGTTGCGTACGTCGATCAGGCCCTTGGAGAACCCATCGAACTGCTGGTCAACGTTGATGTAATACAGGACGTTCTTTATTGAATTCGGCACCCATTGAACGACTGAAAGGATGTACATGCCGATCGTGAGGCCACCGGTGATCAGTGCGGTGATCAAGTACGAGATCAGCTGGCTGTCGGTCATTGCAGAGATACACGTACCAATCGCCATGTACAGTCCGCCAACGAGTAGTAACCCCAGTAGTCCCGTGAAGATCGGTCCATAATCGGGATTCGCCTTGATCTCCAGTACCACCACATGGACAAGAATTGGTGACATCAGGACCCCGAAGAAACAGATTGCTCCCAGCCACTTCCCTACGACCACCTGGGCATCACTGATTGGTGCGGTCATCAGCAATTCGATCGTACCTTCCTTTAGTTCCTCGCTGAGCAGTCGCATGGAAATCGCCGGTGCGACGAACATCAGCAGCCGCACGATCCAAGTCAGTTCTTCACGGATTTCTGCAGGAAAGCCTGGACTGAACTGAGTCAGCAGGAGAAGCATCGACACGATAAACGTGAAGATCCCCAACACGAGGTATGCGATGGGTGAGAAAAATAGAGCGGAAAGCTCTCTTTTGGCGATGGTTAGGGTTTGACTCATACTTGTGGAGTTTGGTCGTGCGGTAGCTTTGGCCTTTGTGATTCCTGTGTGGTCGACTGCGATCGGCGGGTATCGGTGATCTGAATGAAGAATGCCTCGAGACTGGCTGCTTCGTAACGCATCTCGCGGATAGGGACTTCACGCGAAAGCAGCGCCTTGCCGATTTCTTCGCGGACGTCCGCATTGCCTTTGGGTGTGACGATGGCGTGGGACCAGCCGTTTTTCAGTTGGATTTCAACCTTGCGCACAGTGTTGATCTGCTTGATCGCTTCGTGCACCACATCACGCGATGCTTTGGCCTCCACCAGTACCCGTGAGCCGGAGCGGACCTGCTGGCGCAGCTCATCCGGTGTGCCTTCAGCCACCAGCTGGCCCCCGGCGATGATCATGACGCGGTCGGCCGTTTTCTCGACTTCGGGCAGGATATGGGTAGATACGAGGATGGTGTGTTTGCCACGAAGTTCACCAATCAACTGACGCACCTGGCCGATCTGATTGGGATCCAGTCCGGCCGTGGGTTCATCAAGAATCAGAACCGGTGGTTCACCTAGAAGTGCCTGCGCGAGTCCGACACGCTGACGGTTGCCTCGGGACAGCTGTCCGATCATCCGGCTACGCACCTGGGCCAGACCACAGCGGTCGATCACGATCTCCATGCGCTGTTTTCGCTTCGTTCGATCCATACCGAATAAGCGACCGCGGTAGTCGAGGTACTCGGTGACACGCATTTCGCCATACAGCGGCGTGCCTTCAGGCAGGTAGCCGATGGTAGCACGGGCCTGCTCGGACTGTCGCATGACATCGTGCCCATCGATGGAAGCCGAACCAGACGTCGGGGGCAGGTAGCCGGTGAGAATGCGGAGCGTGGTACTCTTTCCGGCGCCATTGGGTCCGAGAAAACCGACGATTTGCCCCGCGGGAATCTCAAAACTGACGTCCTCGACGGCCAGGGTTGGTCCGTACCATTTCACCAAATGGTTGGCCTTGATCATGCGGGGGCATACTCCGTCCGTCCGTACAGAACCGATCAGTAGTGGGGGTACTAAGGTACCGTGCGATTTGCTCACGTCAAGGTGTAACTTGTCCAGACAGATACTGGTCGATTGCAGCCATGAAGCGGGGGCCGTAGCGCTGAAACTTGGTGTCACCAACACCACTGACTCGTGCGAAGTTATCGGTCGTGGTTGGGAAGTCCCTAGCCATCTGCCGCAACGATACATCTCCGAAGACCACGTACGGCGGGACACGCTGTTGGCGAATGTGGAGCCGCAATGTACGGAGCTTTTCGAACAGTTTCTGGTCGATCGGGGTGGCGGCCTTGGCGGTGTCGATATGCCGTGTCTGGTGGCGCGGTGCAATGGCTCGGCTCTGAACAATCTCGATCTGTACTTGGTTGCGCAGCACGAACTTGCTTGTTGGCGTCAGTTGTGTCACGGGGTATGGTTCTTGGCGCTGGGACAGGTGTTGCAGGTTGATTAGCGTATCTGCGAGAACGCCCCAGTAACCGCGAGGCATGTGTTTGCCAATTCCATGCACACTGAGTTTGTCATGCCGGTTGCGGATGATGCGATCGTTCATTGAGCCTCGCAGTACGTCGATGACGTAGCCGATGCCGAATCGCTGTTCGGTACGTGCGATCGTGCTTAGCAATCTCCGAGCATCTTCAGTGGCATCGACGCGATGGGGCGGCTTGACACAGTTGTCGCAGTGCCCGCATTGGCCTGGATGTTCCTGCCCAAAGTAGGCCAGTAGGTAACACGTTCGGCAGCCAGTGGTGTGTGCGTAGCGGATCACCTGGTTCAGTTGCCACTGGGTATGCTCGCGATTCGGCCCCGGCTCTTTCTGTTCGATGAAGTACTCGATCTTGGCGCGATCTGCGGCGGTGTAAAAAAAGAGGCAGTTTGCGGGCAGCCCGTCGCGACCGGACGGCCTGTTTCTTGGCAATAGCCCTCTATGTGGCGGGGTAGGTCGGCATGGATTACGAAACGTACGTCGGGTTTGTCCACGCCCATTCCGAACGCGATGGTGGCCACAATGATCTGGGATTGCCCGTGGATGAAGGCATATTGGTTCTTAACCCGTTCATCTTTCTCCAATCCCGCGTGGTAGGCCACCGCATCGAATCCCTTGTTACGGAGACGCGTGGTCAAAGCCTCAACGCGCCTCCGACTCTGGCAGTAGATGATCCCTTCATCGGCGGGATGCTGCTCGAGATACGAGACGATCTGTTTGAAACTGCCCTGCTTGGGTCGCACTTCATAGTAAAGGTTCTCACGCTCGAAGCCGCCGTGGTGAATTGCTGGTTCACACAGGTTGTAGCTGGCGCACGATGTCGTCGGCCACTCGGTGGGTGGCGGTGGCAGTCAGGGCCATGAACGGGATGTTGCCGAATCGTGAGAATTCAGCTCGCAGTTGACCAAGCTGGCGGTACTCCGGTCGGAAATCATGGCCTCATTCAGAGATGCAGTGGGCCTCGTCGATGGCACAGCGGGTTACGTTCATCTTCTCCAGCAGGGTTCGACCGGCAGGGCTGAAGATTCTTTCCGGCGCCATAGTAGATCAGCTTGTACTGCTCTTTGATGGCGGCATGCTCTCGTCGCCGGGCTTCGTCTCGGTTAAGCGTGGAGTTTAGGAAGGTCGCTGCGATGCCATTGGCCTTGAGCAACTCCACTTGGTTCTGCATCAGTGCGATTAGCGGAGAGATGACCAATGTCATGCCACGATCAACCAGGGCTGGTAGTTGAAAGCACAGCGACTTGCCACCACCAGTGGGCATGACAACCAGTACGTCGCGTCCTGCCAGAGCATCATCAATGATGCTCCGCTGCATCGAACGGAATCCGGTGTGTCCAAAGTGGGACTTAAGGGTTTCATTAAGCGTGATGCTGGAAGCAGTGTGCATCTGAACCTCAGCGTATCAGAGCCGCGACGGCTGCGCAATACGTCGGGTGCTTGAACTGTGGCTGGGGCAGGGATATCCTGACTGAGTTGGAATATGCAATGCGGATCACCGACATTCTTCAGCCCGATTGCGTCGTTGTCCCGCTTCTGGCCGAGTCCAAGAAGGAGGCGATCTATGCATTGACCGATGTGCTAGCAGCGCACACGGCGATCCATGACAGCGAGCAACTCAAGATCGCCGTCTGGAAGCGGGAATTGACCCGCACCACCGGGATTGGACACGGGATCGCCATTCCCCATGGCAAGGCCAAGGGAGTTGAGCACCTGCGGATGGCCATTGGGTGTCCAACTGAGCCGATTGAGTTTGGGGCAATCGACGGCCGTCCAGTGGATCTGATTTTGCTGCTGGCTTCGCCGCTGGATCAGACCGGCCCGCATATCCAAGCCTTGGCGAAGATCAGCCGAATGCTGACCGACGACGATTTTCGGTCCGGGCTGAAGTCTGCCGAAAACGCCCAGGAGCTCTACGACATGATTACCCGACACGAGTCTGAGACGCCGGTTTAACTTGAAGTATTCAACGCTCTGTTCGGGCGTCGAATGATTGGGATTCCCCATGTGCGTAAAGCGCCGGCGTGTTAATCGTGTCATCGGTTGTCTTTGGCGGTACCCCGAGATATAGAAGGCTCTGTTCGAGCACCCGCATGACCGCGGGTGCGGCGACGGTGCCGCCATAGTGGCCAATGGCTGGATCAGGTTGATGTATAAAACACCCTGCTACGAGGCGAGGTTGGTCGTAAGGAGCGCCAGCCATGAATGAGGAGACGTAGCGGTTTTGGTGGTAGCCGCCGTTTTCAAAATCTGGTAACTGCGCCGTACCGGTTTTGCCAAAGATCTCGTACAGTTTGGAGTTGGCCTTTCGGCCCGTCCCCTCGGCTACCACTTGCCTCAAGACAAATCGGGTCTTGGCTGCGGCGGCCACAGATAGTACGCGCACGGGAATCGGATTTGGCGGGATGTTCTGATGTGCCATCTTCACGCGAGGACGTATCAGCAATCCGTCGTTGGCAAACGTGCAGAAGGCCCGCGTGATTTGTAATGCACTGACACCGATCTCTTGTCCAATTGGCACTGAAGACTGGGAGTATCGTGTCCATACGGCATGTGGATGAAGAATCCCATCGGTTTCACCGGGCAGGCCCGAGCCGGTCGATTGACCAAACCCAAAGCGGCTGACGATGTCAAACAGTTGCCGGGGAGTTAGTTTCTCAGCCGCCTTGGCCATACCAATATTTGAGGACTGGACAAGGACCTCGTCCCAAGTCAGCAGCCCCTTGGGGTGTGCATCCCGTAGGCGTCGGCCGTAGGGCGTGATCCAGTACCCGGTAGTAGTGCAATCGACTAGCTCCTG
>CAUZOD010000024.1:0-20306 GCA_963581115.1 Phycisphaerae bacterium
TGTGGGGTACTGACCCAGTGCAGGGTCCCTTTGACCTTGCGTCCGTCGGGCGGGGCATTGCCTCCGCGGGTCTGCGGATCGTATGTGCAATGCAACTCTTGGACCTTGCCTTGCTCGTCTTTGATCACATCAGTACAACGAATCCAGTATGCGTACCGCAATCGCACCTCGCGGCCGGGGGATAGACGAAAAAATTTCTTGGGTGGATCTTCCAGGAAGTCGCCTCGCTCTATGTAGAGTTCACGCGAAAAAGGGACTTGGCGTGTCCCGGCGTCTGGATCTTCGGGATTGTTGACTGCATCCATCATCTCGACCTGGTCTTCGGCATAGTTGGTAATCACGACCTTGATCGGATCCAGCACTGCCATGACTCGCAGCGATCGGCGATTTAGGTCCTCCCGGAGCACATTTTCGAGCTTTGCAAACTCAATATTGTTGACCCGTTTGGCGATCCCAGCCTCTTTCCAGAATTTTCGGATAGCAGTCGGCGTGTATCCTCGCCGTCGCAGACCGCGCAAAGTGGGCATGCGAGGATCGTCCCAGCCGCTGACGTGATCGGATTCAACTAGTTCGATTAGGCGTCGCTTGCTCAGCACCGTGTAATCAATATTCCCTCGGGCAAACTCGATCTGGCGTGAGGGGAAAATGCCGAGATTGCTGATAAACCATTCGTAGAGTGGACGGTGGATTTCAAACCCAATATCACAGAGCGAATGGGTCACCCGTTCGATGGAATCGCCCTGACCGTGGGCCCAGTCGTATGTCGGGTAGATGCACCAGGTGTCGCCGGTTCGGTGGTGTGTCACGTGCCGGATGCGATACATGATTGGATCGCGCAGGTTCAAATTCGGCGATGCCATGTCAATCTTGCCCCGAAGTACTCGGTCGCCTTCGGCAAATTCTCCGGTCTTCATCCGGGCAAACAGGTCGAGATTCTCCTCAACCAGGCGATCACGAAACGGGCTTTCCGTGCCCGGGCTCGTCAGCGATCCTCGCCCTTGGCGGATCTGATCGACCGTCTGGTCGTCCACATATGCCAGCCCCTTACGGATCAGATCAACGGCCCATTCGTACAACTGGTCGAAGTAGTCCGAGGCATAACATTCCCTGGTCCAATTGAATCCGAGCCAGCGGATATCTTGCTTGATGGCATCGACATACTCCTGGTCTTCCGCGATAGGATTGGTGTCGTCGAATCGCAGATTGGTCTGTCCATCAAAATCCACAGCGACGCCAAAGTCGATGCAGATTGCTTTGGCGTGCCCGATATGAAGGTAGCCGTTCGGTTCGGGCGGAAATCGGGTGATCACAGGCGATTCAAACCGGGCCTGGCGCAGGTCGTCGGCCACTGCCTCACGAATGAAATCGGTTTGTCGGGTGTCGTCCATGACGGTGGTTGATCTCTCCATCATCGGATACTTAATCGACACGATACCCGCTGGCCAGCGACTTGCCCAGTTTTATTCATGGCAATGAGGGACTAAGAACGGGTCCAAATCAAATAGAATCACCCCCTTGCCCCGGATGTCAACGAGTGCTCACCCTCTATTCCTGACGATGCCGCCATGCCATATGGCCGTTGTGTGAGGATGTTCATATAACTTCAAATCTCCATGGCATGGTTGGATCGTTACAATCGGGTCGATGCCCACATCTGCTGTCGTAACACGTTTTGCTCCTTCGCCGACTGGCGAGTTGCACATTGGCGGCGCGCGGACGGCGCTATTTTCCTGGGCATTTGCCCGTGCCCAAGGGGGGCGATACGTGATCCGTTTCGAAGACACTGATCGTGCCCGGTCCAGTGATCTCAGTGCGGAGAACATCCTTCATGACCTTCGCTGGCTGGGCCTGGACTGGGACGACGGCCCGTTCTACCAAAGCCATCGCCTCGATCTCTATGAGGAACCGATTCGCCATCTACTCGAGGCCGGTCATGCCTACGAGGATGATGGCGCCATTCGCTTCCGCATGGAACGCGACATCGATTTCCACGACGATGTCTATGGCCATATCCGAGTCGAGGCCAAGCAGTTGGAGGATTTCGTCATTCGCAAGACAGACGGATTCCCCACATTCCACTTGGCGGTGGTGGTCGACGATGCCTTGATGAACGTGACTCATGTCATTCGCGGGCAGGAACACCTGACCAATACGACCAAGCATGCAGCATTGTGCGACGCGATTGGATACCCTCGACCTGTGTGGGCCCACACGCCCTCAATCATGAACAGTGATGGATCGAAGATGTCCAAACGTGATAAAGCAAAGGTTGCACGCCGAGCTGCCCTTGCCGCCGATCTGCAGGGAGTTGATTGCACGGCAGAACGTTTGAGCAAATTTCTTGAAAAGAAAAATGATGATGCGGGCGTCGTCGCGATGGTCGCCGAACAGTTGGATTTGCAGCTGCCAGAGATCGATGTGGCTGACTTTCGCCACAGCGGTTACCTGCCTGAGGTTCTCTGTAACTACATTGCGCTGTTGGGCTGGAATCCCGGTGGTGACGTTGAACGATTTGATCGCCAGTTTCTTGTGGAACGATTCGCTTTGGATCGTATCAACAAGGCCAACAGCCGATTTGACCGTAAAAAGCTCTTTCGTTTTAATGCAGATATGCTTCAATCAATGACCTTTTCACAATTCCGGGATTCATTGCGCAAGCATCTGGCGATATACCACGAGAGCTATCTGCACAAGCTGAGCGGCTGCCAGTTCGACCAGTTTGCGGAGGCATATCATGGCCGGGCCCGTACGCTTGACGAGCCGGCGCAGCTGGGCGCCTTTTTCATCCTGTCGCCGGACCAGCTGACTTATGATGCCACTGCAGTCAAGAAGAACTTGGCGAAGAACGATGGCGCTGGATTTGCCATGCTTCGCGAGTTGCGATCTCAGTTCAATTCGTTAGATCCCTGGTCCGGGTCGGCGGCGCACGAAATGATCAAGCAGTTGGCAGAAACAATGCAGTTGAATATGGGCAAGCTCGCTCAGCCGCTACGGGTCGCGGTAACTGGAACCACCGTCAGTCCACCGATCGACCTGACAATGGCTCTTCTCGGTAAGGACTCGGTACTGGAAAGAATCGATCACTGCTTGGCAGTCACCAGTGGGTAACCCCTGCTGCTTGGAATGTTGGGAATCACTCCGTGAGATACTGGCTGGTCAAATCAGAACCCAGCGACTGGTCTTGGGACGATCACTAGCGAGCTCCGAAGCACACCGAAACCTGGGACAGCGTGCGCAACCATCAGGCCAAGAACAACCTGGATGCGATGTGTCGGGTGACTGCGTTTTTTTCTATCACTCGGTGGATGAACGGCGCATCGTCGGTCGCGCCGAAGTGGTTTGTGAGTCCTATCCTGTCCCCACTGACGGCTCCGGAACCTGGCTGGCGGTAGATCTTCTGGCCGTGGAACCGGCCGGCAAACCCGTGACTCTTGCCGAGATCAAAGCCACACCCTCACTTTGCCAGATGGTTCTAGTCAGGAATACCCGTCTGTCTGTTCAGCCGGCAATTGCCCCACAAGGGCGCATGATCTGTAAGATGGCCCAGTTCGCATAACCAGCGGGCGCAGGCGCCGTTAAAATTCTGGTTCAGACTGTCGTCCGAACAAGGACGGGTACGCAAGGGCTTCTGGGAAGGATGTCCAATCGCGGTCGGCAAGAAGGCTGCCACACCCTGCGAGGGCACTTGCGGTTTGATCAAATAAACTTTGAATGCCACACGCCACAAAACAATTGAAGGTTGCATCATCCAAGGCATGCGACCTGCCACCCTGAGTCTCCCATGACCCTAATCGTTACCGGAAGTATCACGATCGACAGCGTGGATACGCCTACCGCCAGCGTTCGTGACATCCTCGGTGGCTCAAGTGTCTTTTTTTCGGCCGCAGCAAGCTTCTTCGGCCCCGTGCGGCTGGTCGGTGCAGTTGGTGGTGACTGCCCGGATGAGTGTCTCGCCGAACTCAAGCGGTTTGGCGTGGATATGCGCGGTCTGGAGCGACGAACTGGGAGCAAGACGTTTCGCTGGCATGGCCGTTACCACGAGAACATGAATAAGCGGGA
Organism: Phycisphaerae bacterium; assembly: GCA_963581115.1. Taxonomy (GTDB): domain Bacteria; phylum Planctomycetota; class Phycisphaerae; order Phycisphaerales; family Phycisphaeraceae; genus CAUZOD01. The sequence continues at coordinate 4,060 of CAUZOD010000024.1, forward strand.
TACCATTGCCATTGAACTGAATGTACTCGCTGAAGCGCTTCCACCAGTCCCGGACGCATTTAAAGACAGTAAATACGTCTTCCTGGCAGTTACAAATCCTGGCAATCAACTGGCTCTCCTCGAACAGTTTCCCCATCACAAGCTTGTGGTTGCAGACACGATCGATTTGTACATTGACACCGAGCGAGAGGAGTTAGAACAGGTGATTCGTCGTGTGGATGGATTAATCATTAATGACACCGAAGCTCGCATGCTCACCAACGAATCGAACATGATTCGAGCTGCCGACAAACTCCTGGACTCTGGTCCATCGTTCGTAGTAATTAAGAAAGGCGAACACGGTGTGTTGCTCCGGCACGGTGATGGATTTGTCGCTTTGCCAGCCTATCCCTCGGATCGGGTGGTTGATCCTACCGGTGCCGGCGATAGTTTTGCTGGTGGCATGATGGGTTTCATGGCCGCACAGGATGACCTATCTCTCCCAACCATGCGCCGGGCGATGGCATATGGCACGAGCGTTGCCAGTTTCACCATCGAGGATTTCAGTCTCAACCGTCTTCACAGCCTCACCCGTGAGCACGTTGATCAGCGATACCGACAGTTTGCAGAAATGTTGGATCTCTCCATTTCATAGTCGGAAACTTTTCCGTCCTGATGCGAGCAGGCACCGGTGACCTTTCGGCAATGAAATCCAATGGGCCTTGAGATTCGCAGTCACTGGCTGAGCCGCGAAGGCAGACGCTGTCCATTCATCTCTGACCCGGCCTAAGCATATATCGAAGACGAGGGAGAAATACCGGCTTCAGAGCCAGTCCTAAGCGGCACCTGTCCCTACGCCGCGGGTGTTGCATCGGGTGCCACCGGACGGCGGCCGACACTGTAATACACAAAGCCATGTTCGCGCATTGTGGCCCGCCGATAGATATTCCGTCCATCAAAAATTACTGGGTGGCGCATGCGTTGGCGCATGGCATCGAAGTCGGGATGCTTGAACTCGTCCCAATCGGTGCAAACGATTAGGGCATCGGCACCGTCAAGTGCAGACAGCGGGTCGTCGGCATAGCGGATCCGGTTGCCGAGTAGTTTCTGACAATTCACCGCAGCCACCGGATCGTAGGCCATGATGCTCGCCTGCTGGTCGATCAAATATTGGAGCACGGTGATTGACGGTGCCTCTCGCACATCATCGGTTCCGGGCTTGAACGCGATACCCCATATGGCAATGGTGGCTGATTCGAGTCCGCCGTGTCCGATGGCTTCGAAGTGCTGTTCAATCTTCCTGATAAATGTCTGCCGTTGTTGCTGATTGACTTTGTGCACTGCCGCAAGCAGATGCGTCGGTGATTGTGTCTGTTGCCCCATCGCAAGACATGCCAGCACATCCTTGGGGAAACATGATCCTCCGTATCCCAGCCCCGGGTAGAGGAACTGATTTCCAATCCGCTGGTCGGAGCACATTCCCAATCGAACTTGATTGATATCGGCTCCGAACGCTTCACATAAATTTGCAATTTCGTTGATGAAACTGATCTTCGTTGCAAGCATGGCATTTGATGCGTACTTGACCATTTCAGCAGATGCAATGTCCATGATGTAAATAGGGTTGCCCTGTCGCACGAAAGGTTCATAGAGATCTTGCAGCCTCTGGGCCGTGCCCTCGTGATCTGTTCCTATTACGACACGATCGGGCTTATTGAAATCTCCAATCGCAGCCCCTTCCTTGAGAAATTCAGGATTGGAAGCCATTCGGAACGGTTTGTTGGTTCGGTCATTGATAATGTTGCGAAGCTTCGCATTGGTTCCCACCGGAACGGTGGATTTGACTACGATAATCTTGGCCCAACGGTCTTCCAGGTCTCCATCCATGGGGCCCGAGCCGGTCTCGATAGCATCGCCAATGTCACTGACTGCCTCCAGGATGCAACGCAGATCAGTGCGACCCATTTCGTCTGAAGGTGTCCCCACGCAGATGAAGATAACTTCCGCCGATTGGTACGCCGAAGCCTTATCGGTCGTGAAATGGAGGCGCCCGCCACGGACATTGCGCCGGATCAGTTCCTGGAGGCCGGGTTCGTAAATGGGGGACCGACCCGTCCGGAGCATTTCAATTTTTCGCGAATCGATATCCAGGCAGACCACGTCATTGCCAGTATTCGCTAGACAAGTGCCGGTGACAAGTCCGACATATCCGGTCCCGACCATTGTGATTCGCATGATAAGCCTTCCCTATGTCCACTTGCGGCTTCACAGACCATATTTATTGGTCAGAAGGCATTGGGCCAGAACGCAATCAGTTCCCGTTTGGTATCGGCTGATCGGTTACTTCGGATTGATCACGGCATCGGCGATGTCGCTTTCACTGCCGGGGGGCTTACCCGCTGTAGGTAAACGATCCCAGCTGCTCCAGCGTCTTGGCCATAGCCTGCGTGCCCAGCTTGCCATGTCCAGCCCCGGCGGCAGCACGAAAGTACGACTCCGCCAAGGCGGTACCAGAAAGTGGAAGCCGATTGCTGCGTGCCGCGTCCGCGACAATGGCCAAGTCCTTTAGTACCAGATCGATCATGAAGCCTGGATCAAAATCACCGGTCGTGATCTTCGGGCCCAGGTTCGTCAGTTGCCAGGATCCGCCTGCTCCGCCACCAACCACTTCGATCATCTTCTGCAGATCCAATCCGCAGCAGCGAGCCAGAGCCAGTGCTTCACAGACCCCCAAGAGGTTGGCCGAGACGGCGATCTGATTACAGGCCTTGCAAACCTGGCCGGAGCCAGCCGGGCCTAGGTGTGTGATATTGCGACCGACCACCTGAAATAGTTCCAGGCAGCGAGCAAACGCATCTTCACCCCCCCCCACCATGACCGAGAGCGTTCCCTGTTGCGCTCCGACATCACCCCCAGATACCGGCGCGTCCAGCAAGGTTACCGCTTGTTCGGTCAGCTGGGCGGCGAATCGCTGCGTTGATACCGGATTGATCGTCGAGTGATCGATCACAATCAGGCCCGGTTTAGCGCCGCGAACGATTCCGGTCTCGCCGAATAGCACCTGTTCGACATCGGGGGTGTCTGTCACATTCACACAGATCACCTCAGGCTCACGGGCGGCCATCTCCGCAGGTGACGTGGTGACGATCGCGCCTTTGTCTTCAAGCGGCTTGCACTTGGACACCGTGCGATTCCAGACGAGCATCTGGTAACCGGCATTGATCAGATTCATCGCCATCGGCGCCCCCATGATGCCTAGGCCGATGTAACCGATGTTCTTGACGGGTGTGCGCATGAAATGCTCCTTATAGGTCTTTTGTGTTCCATTGTTCTTTTCGGTCAGGTACTCCGCTTGGTGACAAGATCATCTCCGGGCTGGACCCGCCATAGAATTGGGCCCAAACCCTATCCGGATCCGGTCGCGATAATTGCTTCCACAGGATGATCATTGGAAAGTGCCTGGAGCAGAGGATCCGTCGGGCAGTCGGGGTCGATTGGCACCGCCATGAAACAAGCTGGGGCTCGTTTACCCAGCGTGGCATCCGATTCACTCAGTTCCAGTGCCAACATGCCATGGGTCGTGGCCATTGCGAGCAGCATCTCGGGCTCAGCTTCATCACGCCGATACAGATACCGCATCTGTGACAGAATGCTCATCGGTTGGGGGTTTTCAGGCAACTGGCAGAGAATCGAATCGGTGCCGAGACATACATTCACGCCCTGTTCGATCATTTCCCGGTATCGATGCTTGCGGTGTCCAAAATAATCACTGGCTACCGGGCAGTAAGCAACAGAAGTTCCCGTTCGCTGGAGAATGTCGATGTGTTCATCTTCGATGTAGTTGCAGTGCGCAAGCAACCAGCGTCCGCGGTGAAGATGTGGCTCCATCCATTGGATCGGATGTACACGCGGTGGTTTGATAGAGCCATCCCATAGACCCAACTGCTCCAGAAGTTCACGAAAAGGACCACTGCCACTGTGACAAAATTCGAGCTCTTCAAGAGACTCAGCTAGATGCGTGCAGATGCGATAGGCCCGATCACGGCTAAGGCGAGTAGCCCGGTCGTACACCTCGAAACTAGCCGAGTATGGTGCGTGTGGTGACAAACCCAGAACCACTCCGCGGCCCCACCCGGATATAGGCGTTTCGAACTCTAGGGAATTCAGCTGTTCCAATGCACCGGCCAAGACCGAGTGCTGGCGCATTCCCATGCCGTACAGTTCGCGGTAGCTGACACCAGATAGCCGAGCACCCCGCCGGGCGGCGATGGCCTCAACGCTCGGCGTTATATCGCCAACGTGCGCGACTCCGGCTACCAGTGACATTTCGGCTCCGCGTATGGTGGATGGGCCGACCTGGCCCGTATGTTTGGTCCGCTCCTCGATCACCTGGCTCAACCACGATCCGAAGTGACCGTCATAAGGTCGAGGCCCAAGATCGGTCAGGTCAAGATGGGCGTGGGCATTGACCAGGGCCGGAAGAATCAGATCCTGCGGACGATCCACCATTTCGGCATAGCCCAGCAGTCGTCGCGGTATCTCGTCCGGGCGACCGGCAGCGATGACCCGCCCATTGCGAACCACGATGGATCCGGGTCTGGCAATCGTACCGGCGGCGTCCTGAATCGCGGCGGCGCGGTAAATCGTGGTAGGAGCGTGCTTCATAAATTCACTCATTTGGCCGAGTCGGGAAGGAGCGAGGCAGATTTTCCCAGCCTCTGTAAAACTAGTACAATCCTCGGCTGGTGGTCAACCCAGCCCAGCTCTCGAGAAAGGATGCGAAGCTATGAAACCGCGTTGTGCATGGATGTTCCTGACCGTTTCTGCTCTGGCAATTTCAACCGGTTGCGTCTCACAAAAACAACTCGACGACCTGATGGCCGTCAATCGCCAATTGGAATCACAAAAACTGGACCTCCAGGCCCAGATTGAAGAGACCAACAGCTTGGTGTCGGCGCTTCGTACTGATACCAGCACCGCCGATCAGATTGCAGCCCTGGCAACTCAGCGAGATCAACTGACCGCGGCGCTGACAGATGCCGAACAACGTCTGCGTGATCTGAGTACAACGAGCATTCTACCACCTGAGGTTGACAGTGCCCTTAAGCAACTGGCGGTAGGCAACGCTGCGCTAATGACCTACGACCCTGAGCTTGGAATGGTTCGCTTCAACAGCGATCTGACCTTTGCCTTGGGGTCAACACAGGTCAGTACAGAAGCAGTCACAACACTGGGCCAGTTGGCTGGCGTGATCAATTCGCAGTCTGCCGCTGCATACGAAGTGCGGGTCGTGGGGCATACCGACACCCTGCCCGTCCGCAATGCAGAGAATGTCCGCCGATTTCAGGACAACTGGGGGTTGAGTGCCTTTCGTGCCATCGCTGTCAAAGAAGTGCTGCGGAGTGCCTCGGTTTCACCGAATCGAATGATGATCGCCGGCTATGGCGAGTTTCGTCCTATTGTGGTCAATGGGCCCAAGGGCGCCCAGGAAAACCGGCGTGTGGAAATATACTTGGTCAGTGCAGCCCAGCCGGGCACAGGGCCGGAGATGACCGAATCATTACCAGAAGCGCTCGCGGAGGTCGATGTCCAGGCAAAGGCGGTGCCTGATCCGGCCGAATTCAAATGACAGACTGTGGCCGGATTGGTAGCCCACTCGAATTGCCTGCTTAACTGAATTCCTCGTGAGGGTGGTTCCATCGCGAGATAGTGAAGGAATCACACGGGGTTAGGAACAGGCCCCGATCAGGTGGCAGCCAACTGCCCAACGCTTTTTTTCTGTCACCATTGGCATGTTTCTGCACCAACGGCACAAACCAGAACCCGGAAAATGTTAGACGAAATTTGCTTTGCAATGTCTATCGGTGTGTAATCAACGCCCATGAGCGCCTTTACAACCCGTCCTGTCATCATGGGCACGCGTGGCGTGGTCACTTCCGGACACTATCTAGCCACGGCGGCAGGGTTCCGGATCATGGAACAGGGCGGTAATGCCGTGGATGCGGCTGCCGCGATGTGTTTCTGTGTCAACCTGCTGGAACCGCAAAGCAATGGTATCGGTGGCGAGGTCCCAACGCTGATTTATTCGGCGCAAGAGAAACGTGCTTTTGCCGTCTGTGGTATGGGGTGGTCACCAAAAGCATTCACGATCGACTGGTGTCGCGACCGGGGGATCGATCTGATTCCCGGCGATGGGTATCTACCGGCCTGTGTACCCGCAGTCGTGGATACGTGGGCGGTGGCATTGGCCCGCTTCGGAACGATGGGTTTTGGCCAGGTTCTGCAGCCAGCGATTGAACTGGCTGAAAACGGCTTCGCCGTATACCCGGGACTACACCGCGCCCTGGTGAGCAACCGGCACAAGTTCATGCAGCAGTACCCAAGCACCGGTGCCATCTACTGCCCTGACGGGCGCGTACCGGCGGTCGGGGACATCCTGTGCAATCACGATTGGGCCCAGACACTCAGAATGATGTGTCGTGCTGAAGCGGAGACCACCGGGGGTGGGCGTCATGGCGGAATTGAAGCGGCCCGCGATGCGTTCTATAAGGGTTCGATCGCTGAACAAATTGTGGATTTCATCACGGAGCATCCGGTCGAAGATGCCAGCGGAATGGCTCACACCGGGTTGCTTTCATATGAAGACCTTGCCCAGTGGCATGCCCAGGTTGAGGATCCGTTGTCCTGCAACTATCACGGTCTGGACGTGCACAAATGTTCGTCCTGGACACAGGGTCCGGTGTTCTTGCAACAGCTGAACCTGCTGAGTGGATTTGATCTTAAATCAATGAAGCATAACTCCGCTGATTACCTGCACACGTACCTCGAGTGCACGAAACTGGCATTTGCCGACCGCGAGGCGTACTACGGTGATCCGGAACACGATGAAGTGCCATTCGATGTGCTGCTCTCAAAGCGGTACGCGGACCAGCGCCGGCAGTTGGTTGAGGAAACAGCCTCCTTGCAGATGCGCCCCGGTGGCATCGGTCACGGGCCACCGGAGTATGCCATGGAGGATGTGGCGGAAAACAATCGCTGTTCTCTGCAGATCGATGCGCGGCAGGTCACTGATCTGGGGATGGGGCACGCGCACCTTGGCGACACAACACACCTGGACGCTGTAGACAGCGATGGGAACATGGTTGCCGCCACACCCAGCGGTGGATGGCTGGGAACGTCACCGGTCATTCCTGGACTGGGATTTGCGTTAGGTACACGTGGCCAGATGTTCTACTTAAACCCCGCCCGGCCCAACGCCCTAGCACCGCGGAAGCGCCCGCGGGCAACGTTAACCCCTTCCCTGGTCACCCGCAACGATGAGCCGTTCATGGTATTTGGTACGCCCGGTGGCGACAGCCAAGATCAGTGGACGCTTCAGTTCTTCCTTAACTACGTGCACTTTGGCATGGACTTGCAACAGGCTCTTGATGCCCCCAGCGTCCACTCGGTACATTTTGCTTCGTCGTTTTATCCGCGGAATGCCTTTCCCGGTCGGGTCGTGGTCGAGCGACGCATCTCTCGCCGGGTCATTACCGAGCTAAGAAGGCGAGGGCACGACGTGCTCACCGTTGACGGTTGGGCACACGGTAAGACCATGGGCATTCGTCGCGGGCGGCGTCCTGGTCTGATTGAAGGAGCCGTTTCACCCAAAGGCAGCATCGGCTACGCACTGGGCTGGTAGCCGCAATAGAAAAAGACCAGCAGGGTACTTTTCCCGCTCCCAACTTCACTCCAAACCCTGCTGGTCATTTTCGTCCCTGCCCTTCTCCGATCAACTGCAGGGCATTAATTATTGATATTTCTGTTTAATTAGCAACTAGGGTATTCCCCTGCTGGTCAAAATCAGGATAAGATTTAGCCAAACCGAGCTGTAAAATGATTGTGAAGACCACAAAACCAAATAACAATCTGAAAACACTTTCTGCGGGCAACACGCCATAACTTGAGATGGGTAAAGAGTATCTAATTCCACAGCCAAGTGGTTAATGGCTTTGCATTGGGACCAGTAGTCACTGTATTCGCCTAATTAGACGCAAACGCAAATGTTAATTTAGGCAAAGCTTGTAGAGAATCTATACCCCCTTTTAGCTGCCATGAATCCGCCTTGGAAAAGTGGAGGCGGATCGACGGGCCAAACCTATTGTCATTGAAATTCCTTTCTCAATTTTCCTTTTTAAAAACAGGTAGAGCTATAAATGGCCATCGGCAATAAACATATTGAGAGGAGACGGGACCATGATCTGGCAAGCAGCATCAATATTTTTTCTTTCGATGTTGCCGGGTTGATTCAGACGCACATGGATCCCGCTTTATTCGCCCTACGGAAATAGCCGCCTTTGCTAGGACGCGACAATTCCACTCGCATGTTCTTAGAGACGCGCACATAGCAATGGGCGCGGGGCCCGTATCAATCGCCTTCTCACTCTGCCAGGCCTGGGGGCGTTGGGAAATCCGTCTGTCTGGGTGGTTAGTCTTCCTCGATACGTTCGAGCTTGTAGAACACTGGCCGAAAACCATCTGTGCAGTAGGTGATGAAGATGCCGGGCATGCAGCCTAGAAATTTTCCTCCTCGCGCGAGGGTCATGACGTACTTCTGCATATCGCACCAGGCTCAGTCTGGAAGACCCTCGGGGGCGTGACCCGTGGTTTCGAACGACTGGCCGATCTCCAAGGCGTGGCAGCAATTCTGTTTTCCGTCTAGGTTAAACGCACAATCCTCGGTATAGGCTTCGATCAGGTCTTCATTGAATATCTTTTTAACCACGGTGATTCAAACCTTGTAGGGGTTCATAGGTTTTCCTTCTTTAGGAGTCAGGGTGCCATTGGGCAGAACGCGGCATCCACATAAGTATGATCGGAATTTCCCATGTGACGGCTCCGGACATATGCAACGCCCAATACTTTCACTTGTAGAATACGGAAAATTCTCACCGGTATCTTGCGAATAAGGATGCAACCTAATCGTTGACGCAGGCAAAGACGTCTTGCGGGTCGGTTTCGACCGTACCATCAAGATGAAGTTTTACGGGGCGCGGGGTAGTTCGGATGTGGACCTATTCTATTCCCGTACCGCGATATAGATGAGGTGGCCGACTTGCCGTATTGATGCCCAATCCACAGCGATGGGCTTCCAAGGCCCTGAAAAATTTGATTCCAGACTGACTTGCCCTTGTGCTCAGGGCCAGGGTTTTATAGAGGTAGGGCAGGATGCAGATACTGCCACAGTCCACTGGTGGCGAGAAATCCGAGCCTTTGCCTCGAATTTTCCCGAACGCCCGATTAAATCATACTGGAATCGCATCCCGTGCTGCCCGAAATGAACCGTGCGTGTTCTTCTTTGGTCACTTCTGTAAGCTGGTGGGACCATATCCGCCCTAGAAGGAGTATCTGCGATGACAACTGAACAGAGATTTTCCAAACTCGAACGAACAAACCGCCGCTGGAGATGGCTGGCGGCTCGCTGGGGCTGGTATTGATCTCGCTGACTGGGATGGGACAGGCACAGCAAGCACCCAAGGAATTGGTGCTGGAGAAATTGACTATTTCCGAGGGTAAGGATGGGGCAACGATCGTGCTTATGAGCGGAAATCGGTATGCGGGAATCATCATGAGCGATGCAAATGGGAAAACTCGCATTATGGTCAAAACACTTCCCACTGGTGCTGCGGGAATCGATCATTTCGATTCAAATGGGAAGAAACGCATTTCAGTTTCCACGGATGCTCAAGGCATGGCGGCAGTCAGTCATCTCGATGCCAAGGAAGGTCCCCGCATCGTGGTCGCCACGGCGCCGGATGGAACAGCTGGGACCATTTATCAAAACTACAACACCAACGGTGAACTGGAACTTGTCCGCACTTTGCCATAACCGCACTAGCCATATCGAGCACCTCATTGTGCCACGCAAGAACACGAACGATTCAGAAGTATCACCATCGCACCAGTTGGTGGCAGACCAAGACAGCGGCTGAGCAGTCGCCTGTCATAATTCATCTCGCGGTTAAAGTAGCTTGGATTCCCAATGCGAACCACCATTTCCGGCCGTACTAATCTCAAGGTTTCACAGATGGGCATTGGCGCGGGAGGTGCCAGCCAGATCGGTCGCAAAACCGGTCTGACTGAAGCTGAATCTTCCGATCTCCTTTGCCGCGCTTTCGACCATGGCGTCAATTTCATCGACACGGTCGAAGGTTATGGCACCGAGTCGATCATCGGGCGAGCATTAGAGGGACGCGACCGCTCCTCCATTATCATCTCCACCAAGAAATCCACTCGCAGACAGGAGCTCACTGCCCAGGCACTTCAAATGGGCCTCGACCACAGTCTACAACGCCTGGGCACCGACTATATTGATATCTACAACCTTCATGGGGTGGTGCCCCAGGATTATGCTCGACTGGTTGCCAACATTTTTCCCGCCCTGAAAAAAGCGCAGCGACAAGGCAAGATCCGTTTTATTGGCCTCAGCGAAATGTTTAACAAAGACCTTGAGCACACCATGCTGCAAGAAGCGCTCGCCGACGATCTGTGGGATGTACTCATGGTGGGTTTCAACATGCTCAGCCAAACAGCTCGTGAGAAAGTATTCGCCAAGGCAATAGCAAAGAACGTCGGCATCCAGATCATGTTCGCTGTCCGTAACGCCCTGAGTCACCCGAATAACTTGCGCAGATTCATCACCAATCTGGTCGATAAAGGACAGATCAACCGTGCCGAGGTTGAGGATTTTCCTAATTTTCTTCTGGCTGAAGCCACTTCTCTGCCCGACGCCGCCTACCGTTTTTGCCGCGACGAACCCGGTGTCCCACGTCGTCCTCTCCGGTACCGGCAACGTCAACCATCTCGACGCCAATCTCGCCTCGTTCGCCCGTCCGCCACTTAGCAAAGAGACAGGCGAGAGACTCAAATACATCTTCCGAGATGTCGATTCAACCACCGGTCAATCGATTTAATGCAACTGCCCATAATGTCGTCCATCAGATCTTTCTTGCGATAGCACTGCCCTACCTTTGGATAAGACAGTGCTGTTTTGACGGGTTGGGCGTGGTGCCATAGAGCTAGAATTTTGTATTGCCGTTCAGCGAAGAAAAGTCAGATCTTCAGGCTGATCGCGGTGATAATCTGGATAGTTCAAGCGATGCGAAGAATTACATAGCGTGCTGTCGATAATCAGTACAGGGGGCTTTGGCCATCGTGCCCGATCCTTTGGTTCATCCGGCATATTCGGCCGGTTCGGATTGAAAGAATGGGTTGGGATCGCCCGTATCGCTCAGGTTTGCCATCTGGGATCGGTACTTCAGAAACTCACTGAGTTGGATTCGACATGCCGGGCCATAAAAATCGACGTAGCCACTAAAATATTTCCTGATCGATTCCTTGGTCCCGTCCAGGTAGTTCGGATGCAAGAACCATGGCTGATTTCTGTACTGGCACAGCCCGCCTTTGTCCAGCAGCTTCTTGGCGAGACGCTTCTTCCGGTAAGCAAGCATCATGGTAGGCGAGGTGGTGTTGCCCGCATTGAACCTCGATGAATGACCTTGTGGTGGAAATACATGCTGTCGCCTGGGCGGAGAGTCTCTTGTGTGGCCTTTGGCATGTCATCGCGGCGAGTGTCCATTTGATTTTCAGATTCGCAGATACGGCTTTCGGTATCGGTGCATTCGCGAAGGTGTGATCCGGGCACGACCTGCATCGCATCGCTGGGTACCAGGGCTATCTGAACTTGTATACCCACTCCAGTTTCTTGATCGCGAGGATCGGGTGAGTCGTATACCTTGTCCTTATGCCACTGGCCTCCGCAACCAGCACCGCTGGGAGTGAAGTAGTAGCTGATCATGAAGAACATGGTCTCTTTGCCCATGATCGTGTTTGTTTTCTCGATCAGCTTGGGGTCTGCTACTGCATCAAGCAGATAGACAAGGTCTTCCCGATGTTGGTGATGGTACTCTAGATGGTTCAGGTGCCGCGTGTAGTTAGCGTATGGCCCAATGGGGGATTGTCGGTTAACGTCGCCTGTTGCCACTGGGAATGAACCCGTTTGCAGATCTTCTGCAGGCGTTCGACGCGAGCCGGATCTTACATATCCCTTACGAGCGCATACCCTTCTGTTCGGTGCTGAGTAGCGAGATCTGTTGACATGATTGCCTCGCGAGTGGTTTCCTTTTGTCTCGGGTTCATGGCCTTCGATATCCCATCACCGTATAAAATTTTCTGGGTGGAGTCGCAGCGCGATAAACAGTTCTATGTTTGATGCATGTTCAGGTGCAGCGGTGTGCTGAATAAATTCTTAAAAGCTCCCCAGCGATTGGCCGTGGTGTATGACTTGGCAGAGAAACGTATCACCAAACCCAAGACGGACCAGGTCAAGTGAACAATTTCTTAACCATTGCTATTCAAGATTCTTTTCATTGGAATTGGTCAAGCCTCGCACCGTCACCCAGATTATTTAAACTGTGGAACCTTCATCAGCTCGCCGTTCTTCAGGGCCGACTGGTGCGCCACCACACCCGGCACGGTCATATTGAGCGATAAGGTGATATCGATGAGCGGTGTCCGCTTCTCAAGCAAAGCGGCGATGAAGTCCTCCGTCAGGTAGGCGTGTGCGCCACCGTGGCCTCCGGCATCCATCCCTGGTGGAAGCTGTGGCTTGGAGAGAACAAGCGACAATTTCTTAAGATCGGCAGCCGGCTCGAATGTGGTGCCTTCCATTTGCCCCAGTTCGCCACGCACATGCCCGTACTCTCCGTGCGAGCCTCGTGCACCCCAGCAACAACTCATCCGCTAACTGGGGTAGGGCTTGGGGAAGTAGTGATAGTATTGACCCTCCGAATAGATCAACTTCCCAAACGCGCCCGCCCGGTAGGCCTGGCGCATGGCATAACAGTCCTCTTGGTATACAGATGTTTCAAACATCATGTATGCAAGACCCGTTCGGGTCACGGTTTCATAAAGTGCCTCGGCATCTTCGAGCGAACCCCAGACTGCAGGTATGGCAGAGGCGGCGTGTTTCCCATGATTCATGCAGAGCATGGCATGTCGGGCATGGCTGGGAGCATCGGTTGCGAGGAAGACCGCCTCGATTGAATCGTCCTTGACCATTTCTTCCAGCGAGGGATAGGTCTGCTCACAACGACAGGCCTTCCCCAGGTCTGTGTAGCGATTGAGCAGCTATCTGCGATGCCCTGGGCAGCTACTGGAACAGACGACGTTCACCCCGACGTTTTGACTGAGAAATTGGCCGAGAAATGGACCGAAGTTATGTCAGACGGCACTGAATCGTACCTGAAGTGGACCGCGTTGGCGCTACTGCAAACGCGGTTGAAGCGAGGGTGACGGGACTCGAACCCGCAACCTCCGGATCGACAGTCCGGTGCTCTAACCAATTGAGCTACACCCCCTTATGGGGTTCATTCGTCCAATTCGAAGGCAGTACTTTAATCCGCAGTTCAGCAAAGTCAAACCAACTTGCAGGCAACAAATCTCAAGCAGATTTAAGCCTGTAGTCCCATAGTGTTCCGCCCGGTCCCGGTCTGCGATCACCTCATGGGACCCGATGGTTCCCTACTTGATCTGTGCTAATTTGATCGAACAGTGGTTTCGGGCGGATTCGATAGCTGCATGTAACACCCGTTGTGTCTGATAGGCATCAGCGAAATCAGCCAAGGGTACCACGGGCTTGCGACCGGCAAGTGCCTTCAAGATATCAGCGGCGGTATTCACGAAGCTGTGCTCGTACCCAATGATGTGCCCATCTGGCCACCAGGATTCAGCGTATGGATGTCCATCGTTGCCTCGGGTCACGTTAATGGTAGACCAACCCTGGATTTTCTTCTCTATGGTGGTGTCAAACCACTGCAATTCGTTCATCCGCTCGAAATCAAATCGCAGGGCGCCCTTTTCCCCGTGGATCTCGATGCGGTTTCGGTTCTTGTCACCTGTGGCCAACCGGGTCGCTTCGAAACTGGCCACTGCCCCACCTTTAAACCGCGCCAGGAAAAGTACCGCATCATCCACTGTCGATCGCCCCTTGCGTCGCTTGCCTCTCCGGGCCCCATGTCCGGAGATTTCTCCACCGGCCGTGCCTACGATGTCACGTTCGCGGATAAATGTCTGTTCGATTGCCCCGGAAACTTCTGTAATCTCATCAGAAATGATAAAGCGAGCCATGTCGATGAGGTGGGCGTTGAGGTCTCCATGGGCCCCTGATCCGGCCAACTTGCTTTGGAACCGCCACAATAGCGGGGTCTCTGGGCCACCCCAATCCTGTAGATAGGCGGCTCGCACATGGTAGATACGACCTAATTTCTTTGCCTTGACCAACTGGTAGGCCAAGGCGATTGCAGGACAGCGCCGATAGTTGTACCAAACGAAGCTTTTGCATCGCTTGGCTTTACGGGCGGCTTGGCGCATCAGGCGGGCATCATCCAAGGTACCCGCCAATGGTTTTTCACAGGCCACGTGCTTGCCCGCTTCCAGTGCGGCAAGAGCTTGTTCCCGGTGCAGGTGGTTTGGGGTGCTGATGTCAACCAGATCAATGCGTTCGTCCTCAATGACCTCTTGCCATCGGGTCGTGAAATGTTTCCATCCCCAACGACAAGAAAATTTCTGCAGATCCGCCGCATCTCGTGCCGCGATCGTATGCATGATGGGCTCGACCGGTAGGTCAAAAAACTTTGCCACTTTCAGATATGCATTTGAATGGGCACGGCCCATAAACTTGGAGCCTATCAGCCCGAGGTGGACTTTCTTGGCCACCATGTGAAACGCTCCAATGGCTAAATTGGCATCCCTGTCACGGTGCCTTCGAATACCAGTTTGCCGTTGACGATCCCCTGAACATCACAGATGCTGCGACGAGGCCGAAAATGGACCACTTGACACAGCAGGAAAAACCGGTCGCCAGGTACCACCTGTCCACGAAACCGCACCTTATCCACGCCTGCAAAACCGGTAAAGCACTTCTGGCCCAGACGCTTGATAAATAGGAAACTGGCGAGTTGGGCAGCGGTCTCAATCATCAGCACGCCGGGGAAGATCGGACGTCCAGGGATATGACCGGGCACCCAGAATTCGTCATCGGCCACGTCATGGTATGCCAGTGCGCTATCGAAATTCCCCTCCAGCCAGATGATTCCGTCGAGAAGGCGCATCTGACCACGATGCGGGTTCACCTGTTCAATCTGCTTTGCCGTGCAAACGACTTGATCCAGATCGATTTGTGAAAGGTCCAGCAGGAGCGTCGGTGCCATAGGTGTTCCCGCCCGGTGGCGATCATCGGATCAAAAGATCAGTATATGATCCTCAAGAAACTGATCGAATTCAGGTAATCCCCGGTATCAGCCGCCGGCAGGATTGCCAGCGGATTTCTATCTTAAGTTATTTTTTATAAGAGCTTATCCACCTTCGCTTTCGCGGTGTTCTAGAACTTTCTTGCGAAGCTCTTGGGCACTGTTCTTAACATCCTGCATGGCTTTGCGGACCCGTGTACCGGCAGCCTTGTTTCCTCCGGCAGCCTTGCGCAGGTCGTCTTCTACTGAGCCCACAAGTTTTTTGAGCTGGTCATAGGCTTCAAGCATGCTGGTCTCCTATCATTCGTGGATCTGGCCCGGATGGTGGTCCGGCTGCCAGCTTACGGGTGCGAATAGCCTAACTAGAGGTTCCAAAGCGAGCAAACCACGCCAGTGAAGCTGCCATCAGCGAATCAGATTCAGGATCTGCCGAAAGCGATCTGTCCCCGCGTTAACCGTTAGTTCGAAGAGGGCCGACTCCACCGTGGTGGTGATGACACCGGCCTGAATCATACGATGGATTGCGGCCTCGGCATCGAGCGATCGGCGGCTACTGACCGCATCTAAGGCCACAGCGGTTACGAGACCGCTGCCCATCAGGTCAAGTGCGGTTTGCAGAACACACACATGTGCTTCGACCCCCGCGAGTATAACGCTCGCTGCGTTTAGATCGTGAAGCTGTTGACGTATTGGGGCAATCGCCGCTGAAAACGCCATTTTCGGGTACAGGTTCTTTTTTTTAACCAGCCGCCGGGCAATCGGATCCACCGTTGGCCCTAAGCCCTCAGGGTATTGCTCGGTTAGCAGCACAGGTAATCCTAAAATGGCAAAACCGTCCATCAGTCGCCCAATGGTTTCGACTACTTCTGGGCCGTGGCGCATCTGTGGGAGCAGTTTCTCCTGTACATCGATCACCAGTAGGACGCTGCGTTTGGGGTCGAGGCGGGAGACAACCATAGACTTAAAGCCGATCTTGGACTT
>CAUZOD010000025.1:0-19961 GCA_963581115.1 Phycisphaerae bacterium
CCTGTATCAATTGTTCAATCTCACGTCGCACGATATCCCAGCGACCAGTGGCTTCGTTATCATCCAAAAGCTTACCGATCTTACAAACACGTCGTTCCTTGTCGCGCTGTTCATCGAGTACGAGATTAATCTCAAGCTTGGCAAGGCGGTACAGCTTCAGCTCTAGGATGGCATCGGTCTGTTCATGGTCGAGTTTCTTAAACTTCGCCATGATTTTTTTTTCGGCATCCGATTTTCTGTCAGAGCGGCGGACGATTTTGATGATCTCATCAAGGGCATCGAAGACGAGTGAGAATCCCTCTAGGAGGTGGATTCGGCGCTTGAGACTGTCCAATTCGTGGGCCAGACGGCGAGTGACAACCTCAAGTCGAAAATTAAGGAAGTATCGGAGAATAGCCTGTAGGCCGAGTTTCTTCGGCCCGGCCACTTCAGGATTTTCGGTGGGTACGAGGCATGTGAAATTGACATTGAAGTTGGTTTGCAACAACGTGTGCCGGTGGAGGTATGCCAGTACCTTTTGTTCATCAGCACCTTTTTTGAGTTCCAGATCGATCCGGACATCTTCTGCAGACAGGTCACGGACATCCAGTAAAAGCGGCATCTTGCGAGACTCGATCACCTGGGCGATCTGTTCAATCAGTATCGCCTTGTTCACGCCGTAGGGGATCGACGTGATCTGAAGCGACTTGGACAACCGTGTAGCCGGTCCGGGTCGCGTTGTCGCACGGATTTTGAGTGCACCGGATCCGGTCTTGTAGAGTTCGCGTAGCTCAGATTGGCTGTTGAGGAGGCGACCTCCTGTGGGAAAATCGGGCCCCTGGATCGCATCCTCCCCGACGAGTTGATAATCCTTGAGCTCGGGGTTATCGAGCAGTTTTAGCAGCGATTTGCACACTTCCGAGAAGTTGTGGGGTGGAATATTCGTAGCCATTCCTACGGCGATGCCGGTGGCACCGTTGATAAGCAGATTCGGCAGACGGCTGGGCAGGACCACGGGTTCTGACTTGGTTCCGTCGTAATTGGGACGGAAGTGGACCGTGTCCCGACCAATCTCATCGAGCATCGTGGCTGCAATTGCAGCAATCCTGCATTCGGTGTAACGCATTGCTGCGGGTGGGTCGCCGTCGAGCGATCCGAAATTACCCGATCCTTCCACCAAGGGCGTGCGCATCATGAACGGCTGGGCCATTCGTACGAGTGCCTCGTAAATTGCTTGATCGCCATGGGGGTGGTAGTGCTGCATGGTGGCGCCGACAACTCCAGCGCACTTACGATATTTGGTTTCGGCGGTAAGCCGATCGCGCCACATGGTATAGAGGATGCGACGCTGTACGGGTTTGAGCCCATCTCGCACGTCGGGCAACGCCCGACTGGTGATCACGGATAGCGCGTAATTCAGGTAGCGGCGCTGTGCGGTTTCATGAAGAGCGATGCGATCGCTGTTCGGACCGTCCGACGCCATCGTGTCGCCGTTGTTGTCCGGTTGATCGAAAAGAGATCGATCGTTTGAGTTCTTATTTCGGGCGCTTTTCTTGCCGCGATTGGTCAAAGATTCCCTTTCTCTGTCGGGAACGAGTTTAAAGACTTCATCCAGAGAGATATCAGATTACGGGACGAAAGTCAGCCCGACAAGCTGGGGCGGCTTGTTCATCATGCAGGTGCCGAATTTGTTTAGTGTCCCAGTGCTGTTTCTTTAGTTATCCAAGCGGTGGCAGGAGAATGAGCTATCCTGTTGATCGTGCGAGTTCTCGGTATTGATCCCGGCCTTCGGATTACTGGTTACGGGATCATTGACTTCTTGGAGGGACAGGTTGACCCTCAGCTTGTGGAGGCTGGGGTGATCCGGCTTAGTAGCCACTTGCCACTCGAGGGGCGTTTGGTGCAGCTGCATGATGATCTGTTGTCTTTAATCGATGAGTTCGATCCTACACAATTCGCGGTCGAAAAGCTCTATGCCCATTATCGTCATCCACGGACCGCGATTTTGATGGGCCACGCCCGAGGAGTAATTTTGGTCGTCGCCCAGCATCGCGGACTTCGAATTGAGCATCTAGCTTCGACCGAGGTTAAGAAAGCGGTGACGGGCTATGGACACGCCTCCAAGCAACAGATACAGTTCGCCATACAGACGCAATGTGGTCTTGAGGAACCGCCTTCACCACCTGACGTGGCCGATGCGATCGCTATCGCGCTGTGTCATGGCCGCCGTCTGGAAAGGCAATGCGGTTGACGGCCATCCCCGGTTAACCCAGCTTGTGCTTGCCCTTGTGATGTGAGCCATGCCCGTCACTGTGCTTGTTCTGAAATTTTTTACACGGATCTTCAGTGGTGACGCGCCACGGTCTGGGAATAGGATGCTGCCATGGTCGCCGAAGAGTCGACAGAGGGTCTTGCCGGCCTGCGGGTGACGTTTCTCTTTCATGGGCATTGCCGGAGGCATTTGTTAGATCTTGGAGAGGGAGATGCATTATTGATCTTTGCTCTGATCGAGCACCTCAATGAAGTGGCGGCAGAATTCCGGAAGATCGTCGGGCCGGCGGCTGGTGACGTGATTGGCGTCGACGCACACCGCCTGGTCGACCCAAGTGGCACCAGCATTGATCAGGTCATCCCGGATGCCAGGGGTGCTGGTGTAGGTCGCACCAGCGACGATGCCTGCCGAGATGTCAATCCAGGGGCCATGGCAAATCGACCCCACACACTTACCGGCGGCATGAATCGCCGCTGTGAAAGCCTTGACCTGCTCATTGCGGCGGAGTTTGTCTGGCATCCATCCCCCAGGGATGACTAAGCCGTCGAAGTTTTTGGGATCCAGATCACCGATGGCTGCCTCGGCGGGTTGGGGATAGCCGTACTTGCCGTGGTGGATGACGTTTGCAGCCAGCCCCGCGATGATGACCTGTGCACCTGCTTCCCGCAGGCGGTATTTGGGGTACTGAAGTTCCATGTCTTCGTAATTGTCATCCACGAAGATTAAGATCCGTTTGCCGGTCAAATCGATCATGGCGGGAATCCTTGAGATCAAACTGGGCATCATTTGCAACGGCTGGATATTCTATCAGTCAAACAAGCAACCGGTTTCTATCCATTATCTTGATCCAGTTTGCAATCTGCCCATGTCCTATCTACTTGGCATCGACGTTGGCACTTCTGGTAGCAAGGCACTTCTGTGTGACTACCGAGGCAGGGTACGGTCCACCGCGACCGTTGAGCACGAGGAACCATCATCAAGGAAGCCGCTCTGGTCGGAGCAGGATCCTGTCCAGTGGTGGGCGGCGGCTTGCCAGGCCACCCGGGCAGTTCTGCGCAAGGGTCGGATTCACAGGAACCAAGTGACCGGTATTGGCCTTTCCGGGCAGATGCATGGCTCGGTCTTTCTGGGTGGCAGCACCAAGCCCCTGCGCCCCGCCTTGCTCTGGAACGACCAACGAACCGCGGCAGAATGTGTACAGATCGAAAAGAGTGCTGGCGGTCGTCGCAAACTTATCCAGATGGTCGGGAATCCTGCTCTGACCGGTTTCACTGCCCCCAAGATCTTGTGGGTTCGCAAGAATGAACCGAGGGTCTACGAGAAGACTCGGCACATCCTGCTTCCCAAGGATTACATCCGGTTTTGCATGACTGGAGAACGAGCAACGGAAGTGGGAGATGCCTCGGGCACGCTATTGCTGGATGTCAAGAATCGCCGATACAACGCGAGGCTACTTTCGCTGTTGAAGATCGACCAAGAACTACTTGCTGATTGTTACGAATCACATGAGGTGACTGGGCGGTTGCACAAGGTCGGTGCGGCATCGTTGGGTCTGTCCGAAGGAACGGCGGTGGTCGGGGGTAGCGGAGATCAACCGGCGGGTGCCATTGGCAACGGCGTAGTTCGATCAGGTGTTGTTGGCGCGACGTTGGGGACGTCCGGGGTGGTGTTTGCCCACAGTGATAAGCCCGTCTACGACTCGGAGGGGCGGGTGCATACTATGTGTGCTGCAGTCGAGAACCACTGGTGCGTGTTTGGTTGCATGCTTTCGGCTGGCGGCTCGTTTCAATGGTTCCGCAATATATTAGGACAAGGTGAAATTGCGGAATCATGCAGAAAGAAAGTGGATCCCTATGTATTGCTGACCCAGTTAGCCGAGAAAACTTCGCCCGGTTGTGAGGGACTATTCTTCCTTCCCTATCTGACCGGTGAGCGGTGTCCATATGCGGATCCCAATGCTCGGGGGGGTTGGATCGGTTTAAACTGGCGCCACGATCGGTCCGCATTGATCCGCGCTTTGCTGGAAGGTGTCACGTTCGGTATGGCCGATACGCTACAGATCATGCAGCAGATGAAAATTCCGATTCGATCCGTGCGACTTTCGGGCGGTGGTGCGAGATCAAAGTTCTGGCGCCAGCTTCAGGCGGATATCTATGGCAAGACCTGCGCCACGATCAACGCCGATGAGGGGCCTGCGTACGGCGCGGCTTTGCTTGCAGGAGTGGGCACAGGGGTCTGGTCCAATGTGGGGGAAGCTTGTTTTTCCGCCGTCAAAGAGACCGAGCGGATTAGGCCTGTACCCGGTCGCGTTCGCTTGTATCGGAAACAGCATGTCCAGTACCAGAGGTTGTACCGTGCCCTGCGGGATGAATTTGCGCACATCGCGGCATTTAAATATTCACAGTAGCGGAACCGCCCCGGCATAGATAGTGGAAAATAGCGAAATAAAAATACTTGATTAATTCATCCGCTTGACGGTGGCAGCGGTTGTTGCGGGGAGATCCGAGGGCTGAATTTTTATATCAAGTTGACCCTTTTTGATCTGATCTTGGAAGCGACCATACCGATCAGCCTATCGCTGGGCATGGCGGTTCAGCACAATCCTAGAATCGGCTGACTTACGAGGGTTTTTTTCTGGTACAGAACTCAAAGTATGGTAGCAGGCGCCAACTAAATAGACAGATTGGTGCATGGCTTCTACGATTGACTCTGATGCTCGTTCGTCGAAGTAATCGCGCCAATCTGCCCAAGCTCAAACCCACAGCTTCAGATGCCTACTGGAATCGACGGCAGTTTTTGCAGGCACTGGGAATGGCAACTGGGGCTGCGATCGGTTTCGAGCATTTCGGTGGATTGTCTTGCAGTGCCGCGGGGCCACCGGATCACATCGGACCACGTGAACTGATTCTGCAGCCCGGTGTGGAGCGTGTGGAGATTATGCGCAGGTTCCCTGTGGCCCGGAATGCAGCGATGAGCCGATTGCCTGGAGAATCTCAGGATTTGACCGATCCACTTGCGGCGGCCACGCACAATAATTTCTATGAATTTCTTCCGGGTGGTGGCGGCGAAGTCTGGAGATTCTGTCGGAGGTTTACACCTGATCCTTGGAGTATTGAGATCACGGGGCTTTGCCATAAGCCTCGCACATTCGATCTCGATGATCTATTCGCCCTTGAACTTGAGGAGCGTGTCTATCGTTTTCGATGCGTCGAACGCTGGGCCATGGACGTGCCTTGGACGGGCATTCCATTTCATCAGGTGTTGACTGCGGTTGAGCCGAATTCCAATGCCCGTTACGTGCGTTTCATCACAGCTTCTCCGGGGGCTATGGGCGGCCGTGAGTCACCCGGGTATGACTGGCCATACTACGAAGCGCTGCGTATGGATGAGGCGATGAACGAACTGACGCTGCTCGCCACGGGTGTGTATGGCCAGCCGCTGCCGCGCCAACACGGTGCGCCGGCTCGGATGGTTTTGCCATGGAAGTATGGCTACAAAGGGGCCAAGTCCATTGTCCAGATTGAACTTGTCGATCGGCAGCCGCCCACGTTCTGGAATGATGCCCAGCCAACTGAATATGATTTTCTTTCAAACATTGACCCGGCCGTACCTCATCCTCGTTGGGCTCAGAACGTTGAACAGATGCTGGACACTGGGGAGCACCGCCCCACGCTTAAATATGGTGGCTACGGGCAGTACGTGGCACATCTCTACGAGTAGATGCTACAGGGGCAGATACCGCTGCTAGTTTCTGCGCCCAATCTGCATCGTGGTTTGTATGCCTGATTGCGAACATTGCCCAGGGGACTGGCTCTTTTCCTACAGGCAGTCGGTCGTATCACGAAGTGGATCATCAGATCTGCATCCAGTTGTGAAGCAAGAGGGGAAAAGGAAATGAGATATTGACATAGATTATTTTGCAATGCACATCGTTATTTTGTAAACACTAGAATTTGTGCGTTGATTTTATTTCTTGAGTTTCGGTGTGGGCTTATCTTTTATGGGTCTAGATCCAGTACCTGCGATATTTTAGCCCCCATCTTGACAAATTTGGCCATCATTGCTTGTGGTAGTGCACGAATGTGGATGTACCAAGTGGACATGTTTTCGGAAAAATCAAGCAACTGTTTTAGGCGCTGTTGGGTATTTTGATCTTCAATCCCGTCGGTATGCAATGCTTCAGTAACGCATTGGCGCAGCACGGTCAGGGTGGGATCAATTTCCCGCTTCTTTCGCGCATCCATAATGAGTCGAAACATCTGCCAGACATCGGTCAATGACTCAAAATGGTCGCCCCGATCGCCCCGTACGTGCACCAGATGGACGATGCCCCAGTTCTGCAGCTCGCGAATGCTGGTGCTGACGTTAGATCGGGCTACGCCAAGGGTGTCTGTGATCTGTTCGGCGTGTAGGGGACGGTCAGCGATGTAGAGCAGGGCATGGATTTGGGCTACCGCTCGGTTGACCCCCAGCGTGTGCCCATCTCGCCCCAGTGGAGGATGAATTTTTCCATAACGGGGGTTAGGTTCATTATGACGGTCCTTTCTGTAATGACAGAAAATAAAGAAATTTCGGGTGTTCTGTCAAGGCCAGCTGAGGTAAAAAGTGGGCTAACAGCGATCGGCAGGTGGCGGGTAATTGGCTAGAATTGCCGGCCCCTGCTACAGTACGGTGCTTGTGGTCCGGTTCGTATCCCCTGTTCCTGCAGCGAGGCGGCAGTTACTATGTACGCGATTATTGAAGACAGTGGTACCCAGATCAAGGTATCAGAGGGAGACGTGATCACGGTGGATCGGCGCGACCTGACAGGGGATGCCTCTTCCATTGACTTTGATCGAGTGCTCCTGATCGGTGGCGGTGATGAGGATCCAAAGATTGGTCGGCCTTTGGTACCCCAGGCTTTGGTTACCGCCGATGTCTTGGAGTCTGGACGCACTCCGAAGGTTGCTGTGATCAAGTTCAAGCGTCGCAAAGGCTATAAACGCCATAATGGTCATCGTCAGGCCTTTCTGACAGTCAAGGTGACCAAGATCACGGGTTGACTGGTCCGGCATTAGGGCGGCGCTCGATCCGATACATCACTACTACTGGGGTGTTCCTTTTACTTTTAGCCTGCGCCGCCTTGTTGCGCGGTTCAGTGGTGTTGGCGCATCCGCCGGAGGACAAGCAGTATCTCCGCCGCACTGCGGTGGTCGATGTATTTGAGGCGGCACGCGACTCGGTTGTCAATGTGTCGACGACAGAGATCGTTGAGATTCGCTCACCATTTGGTATCCCCACTCCCTTTGAGGGGTTTTTCGAGATGCCACGATCACGGCGGCGGATCGAGCGAGAGAGCGTCGGATCTGGATTTGTGCTGCACCCGGCTGGATATATCATCACCAATGCCCATGTGGTTGCCCGGACGGCACAGCGCAAAGCAATTTTTGCCAATGGAGATGTGTATGAGGCAGAGCTAATCTCTATTGATGAGGATCTCGACTTGGCGGTGTTGAAGATTGACGCCGGACGCCTTCTGCCTCCGATCCGATTGGGGACCAGCAGCGATCTGATGGTCGGTGAACCCGTGGTAGCAATTGGGAATCCCTTTGGATTCCAGCACACCGTGACTGTGGGAGTGATCAGTGCACTGAATCGCTCACTTCAGATCGACCATGATCGGAAATTCGATTCATTGATCCAGACTGACGCCAGCATCAATCCTGGAAATTCCGGCGGGCCACTTCTGAATATTCTTGGTGAGGTGGTGGGTGTGAATACGGCAATTCGGGCTGATGCTGAGAATATCGGGTTCGCGATTCCAGTCGATTCATTGCGACAGATGTTGCCTGACATGCTTGACGTGGAGCGGCGTTATGGATTCGTGACGGGTCTTACGGTCCGTCATAATGTGGTTGATGCGGGTATCCCTCGGGTTACGGTTGCGGCCGTTCAGGCGGGATCGCCAGCCCAAGAGGCAGGACTGGTGCCCGGCATGACCATCTTGTCGATTGAGCAACAGCCGGTCCAGAGCGTGATTGACTATCACATTGCGTTGATTGGTCGTGCTCCGGGTCAGAAGCTTTCGGTGCAGGTCCAGCGCGATGGAGTCAATCCATCGCTTGTGACACTGGAGTTGGCTCGCCGGCTCAAGCCAGATGGCACTGCACTGCTCCAAGCCCGTTTTGGCATGGCCGTGCGCCCATGGGCCAAAGTCCGCGATCGTCGGCGAGGTCGAATACGAGCTCTGACGGTGTTCGAAGTTGAACCTACCAGTCCCGCTGCTCGGGCAGGGATTATGGTTGGTGATGGCCTGATCCAGGTAGGCAAGCATCAGCCAACAGATCTTGATGACCTAGGATTGCTATTGGAAAAGGTGAATCCTGGGGAACAGATGTTTCTTGGGATTCTCCGCCTTGAGGGCGCAGTGATGTACAGATTCGGCGTGGTAGTGCGAGCCCGTTAATCGATCTGGGGGTGGATCTGGCATATCCCACCACGCGTTGTGGGCGGCGTCAGGCTCGTTCTGACAGGGAAGATAAGCAGTTCGACTCCATGTTCCGATGTCTTGAGATTGACAGCTAATACGGTGCAGGCTGATGTCATCAGAACGCGACTGATGTATGTACATATCGCTACTGGGAGAATATTAGGGTTAGGGAAATCCGTTATGTTCGGATTGAAAGACCGTTGGTGGTGGATCATCTTCCAGGAAGGACCGCAACTGCTGTCGCAGTGGTGGTGAGAGCGTATTGGCGAACTGCCGGCATACCATGCGGACCTCTTCCAGAGATCGGAAGCGAAATCGATCCCACTGGACCGAATTCTCACTATGTTTCCAACCCCATGCGCCGGGACCCACGCGGTCGAGCAGCAGCCGCATCAGATCAGTGTTCGTTTTGTCGGTGGCAGTCAAATATTGATCTCTAAAAGATGGGTCAGACAATTTCTCCACCGTTCCAGGGTCGTTCTCAATTAGCAAGATGTACAGTGAGTTTGTTCGTTGTTGCTGCCGCCTACCCTTATTCTGGACCAATGAGTTGAAGTCACGGGCGGCCAGTGCCAAAGTCTGTTTCTGATAATTGATCACTAGCGGATTGCCCGCGTCGGCGAGAATCTTTGCCGCCACATACTGGTGAGGTGGAGGTGGCTGAATGGGCGTGTGGATTTTGTTGAATCCACCATCACTTTTAATATCGAGCAATTCAACTTTGAGGAATGGTTCGGAAAGGTTGGAAGGCACCATCTTCCAAACCAAATAGGCGGTCCACGGGTTGTCACGGAAGAATCGGCTCAAGTCATGGTGGTAATCGATCAGGGGTTGCTTTGCCTCACCGACTGGGAGAAATGTTCGCGTGTTCAGGGCCAACTCACTTTGCCCATCGATTCTACCGATCTGTGAAAGCGTCAAGCCACCGATTCTCTTGTGTTTGCCTCGGACGATGATATGGGGGATCACGTTCTTTTGATTTCCCTGAAATGCCAAGTTCCACTGGGTGATGCCGTCCTGGAATGCCGCAAAATCTTTCTGTAGATAACGAACGTAGTTGTCAATCCATTGTTCGAACATTGGAGGCCAACTGGGTGCGGTGTAGGGTCGGATCGTAGCAATTGGTTCGGTGATCGAGTGCCGTGCAGCCATTTTTCCGATCCGAAGTTGAGTAGGAAGCGTGGCCCCGAATGCGAATACATCGGCCCATCGGATCGTTGGAGTTAGTGTGGTCGGGAGTGGTGATGTGCCGTTAGCAGCAAATGATCGCCAGACTGGATGAATCGGTTTGATCGACCGCTCGGCGTCTACGAGTTCAGATCGATTATTGTTCAGCAGCGGGGGCGATACCGTCAGCGTTCCAATCCAGGTGGCGCACGATGCGAGCGATTGTGAGTTAGCTGCGGTGGTACTCCAGATGCCGATGATTTGGCCACTACCAGAATTGGTTGCTCGAAGGCTCAGGCCTACTTGCCCATTTAGTTCGGCCCAACTTCGCCCACGGATTCGCAGCGTCGATTCGCCCCCCGTCGGGGGGCCGCTGATGATTTTGACTCCGGGCAACTTATGACGCAGGATGTTGGCTAGTTGGTCCATCAGGCGATCGTTGTCATAGAACCGTCGAGCCTGTAAAGCAGAAATTAGCGGATCGAAGGTTAGGGTTTCAACCGGGGCTACACTGTCGTCGCCGATAATTTGGGGCGGTTGGTCCCGAAGTCGGGGGTTAAGGTAATTTTGGAGGGCGAGTATGGCGTCTTTGTCGTCCTCAGCCTTTGGAGTGTCGGTCAGCCGTGTTGTCTGGCCGCTGACCAGGTCAGTAGCCCACAGGTCCAGCCGTGTTCCGTTGGGTGTTAGGCGATCTACCAAGCGCAAGACGATCTGGGTCGGAACGGCCGACAGGTCGATGGTTTGCATGTGGCGGTCAAAGATGCGGACATGCGGATTATCAAGCAGAGATCGCAAAATCCGTTGCTGTAGTTGGATGGCTGTACGATCTGTTTCCGGGTAAACCAGTTCATCCCTTCCTATTGCGATGTTCAGATGCTTCAGTGCCGGATTTGTGGTGATAGACTTTGCGTCTGTCCGTGGATCACATCGCAGCAGAACCGGGAATCGGCCGGTGCCGGTGAGAAAGGCATCGGCTCGCAGAAGCGGTTTGACCCCAGGCACCTCCGCGCAGGTTACGGCAAGGTGATACCTCAAGGGGATATCTTGGGGTGGTTCGGCATCGATAAAACCGTGGACGGTGATTGGGACGCTGCCAATCGACTGCGTTGGCCCGTCGAGCATAGTTCGATAGATCGTAATGGCTACCTTGCCATGGTACTGGTCCTGGTTTGCCGCCAGAGACCGGTTGTTCCATGACAGGCGCACCTCGTGGTCGTAAGGCGTGACGATCATCGCTCGGGGCCGGGGCGGCTGTGGCAGGTCGATCCAGTGCATCCCCGCCCCATCAGCGAGTTGGAAGGTCAGCACATCATCTTGCTGCACTACGTCTTCGAATTCCGTGGCCGGGCCGATCACTCTATAACTAATTGATCCGTCTTTCCAGACCGGAGTGATACCAGATGGGGGGTTAGGGCGATGAGATTCATGGGTTACAACTACACGCTCAACCGGCCCAATTTCCCAATGCCCCCCATTGCGGCGATCACTCTGGTAGCGATGGGGCAGTCTGGCGCTGGCCATGATCCGTAGGGGCAGATCCATGGGGGTCTGGGGCAGGGGCACATTGATTTGATTGGTGCCATCGGCAATGATTCGTTCGATCAGCACATCCTTCCATCCGGGTAGGTTGAGGTAGACCAAGCAATCGACGCTGGTAGGCGACTCGGTACCGTGCCATTGAAGCCGGCGGTTGGTAACAGTCGGATGTGTGAGGACTGGGTGGGTGACAGCGGACGTGTCGAACAGTAATTTTCCTAGACTATCGATTGCCCGTAACCTGTAGTACACGCGGTCCTTTCCCGTTTTCGGGAACGTTGCGTCCATCAGCTGAACTCTTGGCTCGTCCGTGGCACCAACGCTGATCGAAGATTTGTCTACCTGTCGGAAGGGGCCGGCCTCAGTCTCGGCTCGGTACAGAATTACTTGGGCCTGCCGCATAAGTCCGGCATCTTTTGTTGATTCTAGCTTGAAGGTCACCATGAATTGGTGGAGGCGCCCAAGGTCTGCCCATTCCAGATCAATCGTAAACTGCCTCAACCGGATCTTGCTGTGGTTATCAGGTGTCGGCGAAGACCAGAGCACTCCGTCATCGGTGACCTGGGCCTGTTTGGCGGCTTCCGCGGTGTGGACCTCGGTCCGCGGCGATCTGGTGTCAACTGCGTTTAGAAGCTCTTTGTTTGTCTGTGTGACCATTGGCCCCGATTTGGACCTGGTTTTGAGCAGGAAAAATCCGATCACACCAGCTAGAAGGACTACGGCCAATGAGATGCCCAGTCCTAGAGTGAACTTGCCACGGCGATGGATTGCCAGCCCACGGTTGGTGTAAAGGCCGTAGAGCCGTTGCATCCGACCTTGGAATTCCTCTTGACTTTCAGAAGCATGTACTTTTTTGTGGTGCTGCTGCGTCCGGCGAGATTGAGGTTGATCGTTCAGAATCGATGCTTCAGGAAACGTGTTTGAGGCAAGTGACTCAAAATCGATATCGACTGGATCCTCCAACCCTTCATGGCCTGGCGTGGGATTAGGGCCTGGCCGTGACGTCGCAGTAGATGTGTTGTGAGGCAGCATCAAGGTGGCAGCACATTTCGGGCACCTGATGATCTGGCCAGCCAGCGATGTGGGCGCGGCGAAGACAGTCCCACAACTCTTGCATTTGACATCAAACTTCATTACGGGCAAGTTCCAGGAGATGCGTTCCGGGGCAGCCCCAATTGAAGGACAAGACCTCGGTATTTTATTCGATGTACGGATTTGGTGGGTGTTCAAGCATCTATTTTTGTGTAGGTTCTAGATTACTTGTTGATTAATTATTGGATTTGCAGCACACTAAAAGAGTCTAGATCTTAAACAGAATCGGCCGTCTAACTGACACGCGAGATCCTATATATGCCAATTAATTTTATTGCCCAAGCCCTACAGATCGATTTGCCTTTGGCCTCCGGGCGGCGGAGAATCCCGGTCGTGATTTCTGCGGCGAACCGACCCGTCCTCATTGGTCGGCTCGGGAACTGTGTCAAATTATGGGCAAGGCGGGAGGGGTGTATGGGGTCAACTTCCACTCAACAAGGACCGCAAGATCCAAGGGATGTTGAAGAAGGTCCATCGTGGGAGCTGCCACATAAATGATCTGATGCATCGTTATACAAAGAAGAACGTGAAGGAGCTACTTGTGATCGATCTGGATCGCAAGAAGCTCGTCCAGTGCCGGTTGCCCTACGAGCAACTGGATCAGTTGACGTTCGACCTGTTAATGGATGCTTGCTAAGGAGCTAATTTTTTGGCTAAAGAACTTGGAATCGGACTTATCGGGACGGGCTGGGTTGCTGAAGCGCACGCGGGAAACTTCAGCCAGATTCCCGGTTGTGCCATTGTTGGAGTCAGTTCTAGGAAGAAGGCGAGATCTCAGTGGTTTATCAACCATCTGGGTCTGCGTGATGCCCAACCTTGTACCGGCTGTGATCAGCTGCTGGGCATCGAAGGTTTGGATGTTGCCGTCATCTGTACGCCGCATCCTGCTCATCCTGCGCAGACCATCGCCGCGGCTCGGGCAGGCAAGCACGTGGTGATCGAAAAACCGGTGGCTTTAAATCGCGAAGATCTGAAGCGCATGGTATCCGCGGTAAATAAGGCGAATGTACTGACCAGTGTCTGCTTCGAACTGCGATGGATTGGGCTATTCAAGAATATACGGGCCATGATTGACCAGGGATTGATTGGGCGGGCGTACTACGGTGAATGCAGCTATTTTCATGGGATCGGGCCATGGTATGACCAGTACCGATGGAACATCAAGAAACGTATGGCCGGCGACGCGGCTCTGACCGCAGGCTGTCATGCTCTTGATGGGCTCATCTGGCTCATGGGTAGCCGGGTCAAGGAAGTTGCGGCGATGAGCAACACGAGTCCAGGTAATCCACTGAAGTATGAATACGATCCCAATAGCGTTTTTATTCTCAAGTTCGAAAACGGGGCCATGGGTAAGGTTGCCACGAGTATTGAGTGCCGCCAGCCGTATCTATTCCCGGTACTGATTCAGGGTGATCGAGGTACGGTCTGGAATGACAAGATCAGCAGCCTTACGTGGCCGGGCCTGCACAAGCAGTCCTGGGCGCAGGTGCCGACGGATCTACCCGAATCCGGAGACGTGCACGACCATCCGTATCTCGGCCAACTAACATACTTTGTTGAATGTATCCGGAATCGCCGCCGTCCGCACAACGATTTGAATGATTCTGCCCATGTGCACGAAGTCATGTTCGCTGCCCAAGAGGCGATCCGATCGCGGCGCGTCGTTAAGGTAAGGCGAACTTCGGGAACTTAATCCAGCCGAATTTCCCTCAAGACGTAGTGTTGTTTTGCCCGTGCGGGCTCCATGTACAGGCGTGGTCCCATTCCGCCGACCGTGGCTGGCGAGGCTTATCCGAGAAATAACCGCGCGGCTACCCACGTCTTGGGTGCAGCGATCACGAGAAATATCGCCAACGTTGCCAGTAACAGTCCAATGGTAACGGGGCGGTTACGGTACTTCCCGACCCATGCCACCTGGCCGTTGAGGATTAGTAGCACCAGTGCCAACAGTGGTAGGAAGAAGGATCCAAAGATCGAATAGATCAGTTGAACCTGTTTAAAATCGCGAAACAGACCCAACATTGGGACTGTAGCCAACAGCAGTAGGTACCCCCGATAAGATCGGTTCTGGGTGTTTACTTTCGCTGGTTCGTTATGGCGAAGTAGTTGCCAAAAATCGGCAAATAGATACGGTACAGCCTGCCATACGCCTAGGAGACTGCTAAATAACGCAGCCCAGATACCGGCTAGTAGTAGCCATCGCCCCGTGGATCCTAATATATCACCCAGGCGGTCAGCCAGCACCACGATCAATTGAGCGCCCCGCCCCTCGATGTGGATCGTGCTGCCAATGATGACCATTGCGATTCCAAAGATTGCAGTGAACCCGTATGCAACCGCCAGATCTATCCGACACGCAGGCAGGGCTGCAATATCCTCTCGGCCCTTTTCGCGAATCCAGTATCCATAGCACAGGATTGTTAGCGTTCCTCCAACCCCACCAATCAAGGCCAGTGTCCAATCGAGCCCCGTTCCATCCGCTGTAGGGGGGATTTGAGGGATAACCAAGCCTTTGCCCACCGCCATCCAGTCGGGAGCGATGCATACCGCTGTGGCTACTACGGTAACAAACATGACCGAGATGGCCACACGCATCAGGCTTTCAAAGAGGCGAAATCCACCAACAAACACGAGAACCAAGCCAGCCAGACTATGGGCTATGCCGAAGGCCCGTTTGCCCGTGATGGCATCGGCAAACACAGGAAAGATAGCGTGGCCAGCAGCACCGCAGGCACTGATCAGAGCCGAACCGACAAAGTAGCTCCAGAGCACAAAATAAATCGCAAAGATGATTTTGGCTGACCATCCCAACCGTAACATGGCACCTTCAAGCAGAGTCTGGCCGGTGACCAACTGCCACCGCGTCAGTCCCTCATTGAGTACGAATTTCAGTGCTGCGCCCAGCAGTACCGCCCAGACAATGCCCACCCCAAGTTGGTGGCCGGTGAATGCTGCGGTTGCCAGGTCGCCCGCGCCGACTCCCGTTGCCGCTACCAGCATCCCAGGTCCCAACAAGGCCAGGATTCGAAGAGAGCGGTTGCTTGGTGCGTTCATGAGTTAGCCAGCATAGCCGACGGGCCAAACTCAGTTCCTAAATCCGGTTCGATGGCTGACTATTGTCCAGATGCCTAGATCCCCGGTTGGGCGGGAAAGTTGGGGGCGGTCCAATTGCCCCGTTAGTTGCTTTTAGACCACTGGTGCGGCCTCATGTTGGTTTTACGCAACATTCTGAACCAGAAATTATGTGGAATTGTTGCCGCAATGATTTCTTTAAGTATTGAATAATCAATATTTAAAAACTTTGTAAGTGTTCCCGTGGCTCTTGGCACGGTCATTGCCGCTTCGGGAGATGTCGCTCGGAGGAAGAGCTAGGTTGTTGGTGGCGAATAGATGAAAGTTTGGAGGCTTTGGCCCATTTTATGCGGGCTCCCAACCCCGATCCGGGTTACGTGACGCGATTAACTAGTAGATATAGGAGACCTGTAGGTGAAGTTGGTACGTCTAGCTCTTTGTGGTGCGGTCATTGCTGCCGGGACTAGTTCGTTTGCCATGGCGGAATACGGCAATGGGCACACCACCGCCTACGTGGTCCGTGCACCTGATGCCGGACTACTTCATGGCCCAGGCCACATCGTTCCGTCCGGGAAGCGTTGGGTTGATGTGATCCCCGGCTTGACTGGTGTGGAAATATGCCTGCCGCATATTCGGCACGACCATCGTTTGGACCGTTACGATCACCTGCGGTTGGACCGGATTCTGCCCTACCAGGCAGAGTTACTTATTGCCAATGCCACTCTGCACTACGTTCCACTCTACGTAGACTATCGTTCTCGAGCCCGTCCTCGGGATGGTGGGATTGATGAGGATCACTCGATTGTTCGTTCCCAGCGTCTGATGCTCGGTCTGACCACGGGCAGTCGTACCCACGTGGTACGAAATCCACTGCTCGAGAAATCCGAATCTCTTGAGGCAGGCCGGATTCTTCCTCAGGCGGTTATCCACGTACCCGACAGCCTACGTCGACCCGAAGGCGATAAGCCTATTCCACAGAAGAAGCGACCAGTCAAGGAACCGCCGGATCAGATAGCTCTTAGCCGGTGAGATTTTCACCGCAACGTTGACCCCTGATCAAGCGCGATCCAGCGTATCCTCTGCCCGGATCGCGCTTTTTTTTGACCATGCAGTCGGCAGAAGATGACTGGTTCAGGGGCTTTGGTTCGTGGCGGAGCAGCTCGTCGAAGCTGAGAGAATCTCAGAACCCGCCATGTTTATCTGAACTTTTAGATGTGCGAAGCGTTGATTTTCTGGTCCAGGAAACTTGCGATCTTAGCCATGGCGATGCGTTGCTGTTTCTGGGTGTCTCGTTCTCGCACCGTGACCGAATGATCATTGAGGCTGTCGCCATCGATGGTGAAGCAGAAAGGGGTGCCAGCTTCATCCATGCGAGCGTAGCGCTTGCCGATCGACTGCTTGACATCCAACTGGCAGGTGAATTTTGTCCGTAAGTCCAGATAGATCTTTTGGGCTATCTCGGGCATTCCGTCTTTGTTCACCAGTGGAAAGATACCCGACTTGATCGGCGCAAATCGTGGCAAGAGGCTGAGCATATACTTGGTGCCCTTGCGGTCAGGCGTGGGCGTAAATGCCTCGCACAGGAGCACCAGCACGGCGCGGGTCAGGCCCGAAGCCGGCTCGATCACGTTGGGCAGGTACCGGTCATTGTTGCGTGTTGGGTCGATGTACTCCATTCTTGCACTGCCGTGTTCCTGGTGCTGGCCCAGGTCGAAGCATCCACGGTGGGCAATTCCTTCGAGCTCACCGAAATTGGGGGTGGTGAACGGGTATCGGTACTCGATGTCCACGCACATTTTTGAGTAGTGGGCCAACTCGTCAGGATCATGGTCACGGAAACGTAGGTTGGATTCGGCGATGCCAAGTGATCGCCACCAGTCCATGCGTGCAGATTTCCAGAACTCATACCACTGTGGTGCCTCATCCGGGTGGCAGAACCACTCCATCTCCATCTGCTCAAATTCCCTTGACCGAAAGATAAAGTTACGCGGTGTGACTTCGTTGCGAAACGCTTTGCCGATTTGGGCCACGCCAAAAGGGAGCTTTACCCGCATTGTGTCCAGCACGTTTTTGTAGTTGAGGAAGATTCCTTGGGCGGTCTCCGGTCTTAGGTATGCTTTGGCATCTTCGTCCCTGATTGCGCCAACGTGCGTTTCGAACATGAGATTGAATGATCGGGGTTCGGTCAGATCGCACTTCTCGAATTCACCGGCCATCTTGCTCGGCTTCGTAAGGCACGTATATTCGCCTTCATCTAGGTGGTCTGCGCGGAAACGGGCTTTGCAGAAACGGCAGTCCACCATCGGGTCGTTGAAACCACTAACGTGTCCCGAGGCTTCCCAGGTTTTGGGGTGCTGGATGATCGATGAGTCTAGCCCCAGAAGTTCAAGCGGTTGGCCGTCGGGTCCGATTGGTGGGCACTCGACCATGTGCTTCCACCAGTGGTCTCGAATGTTGTTTTTTAGTTGAATTCCTAGTGGGCCGTAGTCCCAGAAGCCATTGATCCCGCCGTAGATTTCGGATGCGGCGAAGACGTAACCGCGGCGCTTGGCCAAGGCCACGATCTCATCCATGGACTTTGATTCAGGAGGCGTCTGCGTCATCACGGGCATCTTAGAGCATCTAGCCCTCCAAGTGTCACGTTTGACTCCCATCGTGTCCAGGTGCTACAGATGAATCTCAGATACGTCTCTTAGCAGCCGGGCGGGCCAGACACTTCAGCACGGGTGTATGGATCAAATAACGGCACCGTGCAGGATGCAATAGTGCTTGCGGAACTCTAGGATAGTACTTGGATTGGTGGTGATGCAGGTAGATCGGGAGTTCGTATAGGTATCCCACAACGGATGGAAAAGGCTGCATATAAGCCTCCGGTCATGTCGAGGAAAGTGGAGTGTCGTTTGTGCATCCCCTGCTGATCTTATTTGGCTAGCTATTTGATCGCTTAATGGCTACGAACAGCGTCCACGGTAGATCATCCGTGACTAATTCGGCATCAAAGCCCGATCCATCTAGCATCGCTCGCCACCGATCCAGCGTGAAGAGCCCGCACCGATGTCGGTCTTCGATGAGGCGTACTTGTCCACCAATATTGTGGATGATGCTAAGTACCATCTCGAATGTGCTGTCAGATGGATCAGGATCGTGTATGTAGCTGAGGTAGGTCAATGTCAGATCGCCACAGCGACGCTGATCGTGTTCGACCTGATGGTTGACGAAACTTTCGCGGGTATAGGTCGGTCCGACCAGGAGCACTCCGCCCGGGTTCAGGTGGGCTCTTGCGGTAATCAGCGCCTTATGGACATCAGATTCAACCAGCATGTAGTCGATGGCATCATGTAGTAGTACCGCATCAAATATGCGGTCAAGTCGGACGGCACGCATGTCGCCCAAATAGGTTTCGATGCCAGGATTCAGACGACGGCAATTCTTAAGCATGGAGCGGGACAGGTCCACTGCCGCGCAGCGGAATCCATCTGCAAGATGTGACAGCCCATGTCCACCACCACCACCGAGTTCAAGCAGGTGGGGACGGTGACGGGGTCTGATCCGTTCATGCAACAGGCGTCGAATCGCCTTGGATTCGATTAGGTAATCGCTTGGCGGACTCAGTATGGGCCACAGGTCGGACAGATCATGGTATAGGCGAGGTAGTGTCACGGGCAATCTAACCCGTGGATACCCGGTTCAGGTATTCACCCGATTCGGTGGAGACTCGAATCGTTTCGCCAGTATTGATGAATGGAGGCACTCGGGTCTTGAGACCAGTTTCGAGTGTTGCTTCCTTGAGTTGGTTGGTGGCAGTGGCGTGCTTGATCCCGGGGGGAGTGTCGGTCACTTCTAAGTCGACGGCGGCGGGCAGGTCGATGCTGATCACGTTGTTGTTATATACGAGCCCGACAATGGGCGTATTCGGTTTCACATAGAGCAGGGCATCACCGAGAACATCATCGGAAACCGTGGACTGCTCATAGGTCTGTTGGTCCATGAACACCGCACCGCTACTATCGGAGTATAGGTACTCAATTTCCCGTCGATCGAGATCAACGCGATTAATGTCCTCAGCGGACCGAAGTCGTTTGTCGATATTCTGACTAGTCTGCAGGTTCTTGAGCTTGGCCTGGACGAAGGCCGGCCCTTTACCGGGCTTAACATGTTCTGTTTTGACAATCAGCCAGATTTGCGATTCTACTTCAATGGCCATGCCGGGGCGCAGATCATTTGCTTTCACGAGTCATACTCCGATCGATGCGAATTAAGCGCATCGTAGTATTGACTTGGAACGCCCGATGCTCACATGGCGCACCATACTGGACGACCCAACAGTCGCGGCCCACCTTCGTTACTGCGTACGGGTGATAATCCATTGGTGAG
>CAUZOD010000026.1:0-19607 GCA_963581115.1 Phycisphaerae bacterium
CCGATGAGAACCGCCAATTCATTAACCGTGATCGGATCTCGCGAATGAAGGAGGGCGCTTTCATCGTCAATACAGCTCGGGGTGGGCTTGTCAACGAAGCCGATGTGGCTGAGGCCTGTCTCAGTGGCAAGTTAGGCGGCTATGGCGCTGACGTGCTTGAGCACGAGCCGATGTGCTCCAACCATCCGTTTCAGCAGATTGACAATATCATCATTACCCCGCACATTGGCAGCCGCACGTCGGAGTCTGTCGCCCGACAAGCCTTGCGGGCAACGAATAACCTGATCAACTTCCTTACTGGCAGGGATGATTACATCCAGGCAAACCCCACCTGACGGCTTGATTGCCGACCGGGAACGGAGCGACGCACGTGGCCAAGCAAAGCAAAGCACAATCTGACATCGGCCTGGTCGGTCTTGCGGTAATGGGTCAGAATCTGGTCTTGAATATGGCTGATCACGGTTACCGGGTATCGGTTTATAACCGCACGACGTCCAAGATGCGTCAGTTTATCGACCGATGCCGTTTCGAGGAACCGTCGGCGGAACGGGTTGCCGGATACGCCCGTTTGAAGGACTTCGTGCAATCGATCAAGCGTCCTCGCAAGATCATCTTTTTGGTTCAAGCCGGGGTTGCGACCGATGCTGCGATCGATGGAGTGCTGGGACATTTGGACTGTGGGGATATTGTCATCGATGGTGGCAATGCCAATTGGAACGACACAATCCGTCGTCAGCAGCAACTGAGCTCGCGTGGGTTCGAGTTTGTTGGTTCGGGCGTATCCGGTGGTGAACTGGGTGCTCGCTTCGGTCCATCCCTGATGCCCGGCGGTTCGAAGAAAGCTTGGGCCAGCATCCGGTCTATCTGGAAAGCCATTTCTGCAAAGGTCGATGCCCAGACGGGTCGACCCTATGAAGATTACGAGCCAGGAGTTCCGATCACTAGAGGTGAGCCGTGTACCGCCTACATCGGTCCTGACGGAGCAGGCCACTATGTGAAGATGGTCCACAATGGCATTGAGTACATTGACATGCAGTTGATTTGCGAGGCGTACATGCTCATGAAGACGTTGCTGGGCATGAAACCGGATCGCATGAGCGAAGTGTTCTCCAAGTGGGATCGGGGAGTACTCGATTCATTCCTGGTCCAGATCACTGCTGACATTCTTCAGCAGCGAGATCCGATGAATCGCAGGCGATTTCTGGTCGACATGATTCTGGACACCGCGGGGCAGAAAGGTACGGGTAAGTGGACATCCACCAGTGCCTTGGACCTGGGTATCCCAGCTAATGCTATTGCAGAGGCAGTGTTTGCCCGCTGCCTTTCAGCCATCAAGCCGGAAAGACTTCGCGCAAGCAAGCAGTTGCGCGGACCGAAGAAGTCAAGAGCCGCGGACCAGGAAAAGTGGATTAAGGCTATTCATGATGCTTTGTACTGTTCAAAGATTTGTGCCTATGCTCAAGGGTTTCAGCTCATGTCGGCTGCCGAGGATGAATACAATTGGAAGCTTGACTTCGGGACCATTGCCAAGATTTGGCGTGGCGGCTGCATTATCAGGGCTCGATTTCTCCAGAAGATCACGGATGCCTATGGGCGTCAGCCAAGGTTGGCCAACCTGATGCTCGACCCCTACTTCAAGAGCCAGATTCATCGCGGGCAGGGGAGTTGGCGTCGGGTCGTTGCCTTGGCGGCTCAGCGTGGTGTCCCCTGTCCAGCATTTATGTCGGCATTAGCCTACTACGATGGGTACCGTTGCCCAGTGCTACCGGCAAATTTACTCCAAGGCCAGCGAGATTATTTTGGTGCGCACAGTTATGAGCGGGTGGACAAACGGAGGGGCCAGTTCTTCCACTTAGACTGGCCTGAATCCGATCGCCCCCAGATGAAGGTCTAGCGATAGTCTACGGATCGGGCAATTCGAGCACACGGGAACTTCCGACGAAATTTCTGTTGACACGGTCCCAGTACTCGATGCGGATGCGGATCGGTTTTGACGGCTTGTGCCGATTCAGCTCTGCAGCCAATGCATTTACCGTCGCCACGGGCGAGCCTTGGACCGAAACAATTAGCACCACGGGAGTTTCGCGACGAGGACTAAGCCCCTCAAGGTCGGCGACACTGCCCGATCGGATCTTCCGAACCAGCACCCCTTCGTGGAAGTCAACGCCCAAGCGATCAGCTAGTTCTTTACTGAAGGTTTCCGCTGACTCGACCCCAAATTTTTGTAGGATTTCAATTGAGTAGCTACTGCCATCCTTCGCGGTCGGACCATGTCGGTGGCCAAGGCGGGGTGCGTCGTCTTCGGGTAGCTCGGCGAGCGTTATATCGAGGGAGATTGATGTGCCGTTTCGGAAGATAGTCAGTTCCACGTCGCTGCCGGGGGCGGTTTGGGCGATCACGCTCCGCAATTCATGATCGGATTCGGTGGGCTTGCCGTTGACTGCCGTGATGATGTCGTCTGGTTGAAGCCCTGCTTCCGCAGCCGGTGTTCCGGGTTCAGA
Source organism: Phycisphaerae bacterium (assembly GCA_963581115.1). Taxonomy (GTDB): domain Bacteria; phylum Planctomycetota; class Phycisphaerae; order Phycisphaerales; family Phycisphaeraceae; genus CAUZOD01. The sequence continues at coordinate 2,502 of CAUZOD010000026.1, forward strand.
ATAATGCACCAGTACACCCGAGCCTTCAAATCCAAAAGTCTTGGCCATGCGCGGAGATAGCGTTTCGATCGCTATTCCGAGATAACCACGCTTGACCTGCCCGTTGGCGATGATTTGATCGGCTACCGCCTGCACGACATCTACGGGGATGGCGAATCCTAGGCCGATGAATCCTCCAGACAAAGTCATCCTGTTTTGTCCGGATGCAATGGCGGTATTCATGCCCACGACTTTGCCGTAGATGTTGACCAGAGGTCCACCCGAATTACCGCGGTTGATCGCTGCGTCTGTCTGGATGTAGTGGTCGTCGTAACCACCACGCCCAGTGATGCCGAGGAATCTGCTCTTGCCGGAAACGATGCCTTGACTCATCGAGAACTGAAATCCCAAAGGTGATCCGAACGCAAATACAATCTCTCCCTGTTGGACCGGGTTACTGGCGATGGTTGCGGGGATCAGGCCTTTTGTGTCGACCTTGATCACAGCGATGTCGGTTCGCCAGTCGGTGTTGATCACTTCTGCATCGCATTCCGTGCCATCGGCGAATTGGACCACAATCCTTTCTGCATCTTGGACAACGTGGCGATTGGTAATGATATGCCCTTGGCGGTCGTAAACCCAGCCCGATCCGTTCCCAACGGGTTGTGAGGGGTTGAACTGATCGTAATCGTCCTCGGTTTTGGGGTCGGAGCGTTGCGGACGTTCCAACCCGAACGGCGAAAATCGTCGGAAGAACTCATCGGTGAGATCGGAACGTCTAGGACTGTTCGACCGGATCTCGATGTGAACGACGCCGGTTTCGACGGCGTCAGCCACACTCTGAAAAGCCGCAGACAATTGGGACAAGCCTACGTTTTCGACCAGGTTATTTTTGATCAGCTGCACCTGCGTCGATTTTTGTGCGTACACCATGTGGCGCACCAGCCCGGGGCCGGCGACCATTACCACGATCACAGTGATCAGCAGGACAATCGTAGGTCCATACAGGCGAATTCGATGCATTGGGCCAACTCCTTCAGTTACCTCTTGGTATAGCAGTTGTTCTTTGATTCATAGAGCTTATACGCAGTAATTGCGAGTAAGTTCGCGCTGGACTTTACAATCACAACCTCAGGGTTCCTGCATCTGGTAGGGGCCTCCGTTGCGCAGGTATTGGCCTGATTCAACCTGTTGGATCCATGCTGCAGCAGCTTGGATCAGTTGTTCACCCATGTGAGATATCGGCTCCGCAAAAGGTGGCTGCCAGTCGGTCAGACCAAGTAAGTCGTGCAACACAAGGACCTGCCCGTGGCAACTGGGTCCAGCGCCGCAGCCTATCACGGGGACGGGGCGGCCCGATCCCGGTTGCATCGACTGTTCGGTGATTCGCTTGGAAACGGCATCGGGCACCGCTTCGATCAGGATTGCGACCGCGCCGGCCCGTATCATGGTTTCTGCCGTGGCGACCAAGATATCTGCTACTCGTTGGGTACGACCGGTTGAGACAAAACATCCAGTCGATCGAACAGTCTGCGGCCGTGAACCGATGTGAGCAACAATCGGGATGCCGCTGTGACTCATCCGCTCGACCAAGGGGGCAAACGAGTCATCGACTTCCATCTTTACCAGATCGGCGTTGCCCTCGGCAAGGAAGGCGCTGGCATTGGCCACCGCTGCGTCGTTGGAGCACTGGTAGCTGCCAAATGGCATGTCCGCCATTATTAGGGCATCGGGTGCGCCGCGGCGTACTGCAGCAGTGAGTTCGAGCATAAAAGGCATCTTCGCTGGCAGAGTGGAGTCATATCCCAGCAGGATTTGTGCGGCCGTGTCGCCAACGAGCATCGCCTTGACCCCGGCTCGCCAGAGCCATCTGGCAGTGGTTGCGTCGTAGCAGGTTAGCATGGCGAACTTGGTGCCCTGGCTCGCCCAATGACGCAGGTCGCGGAGGGTGATGCGATGAGTTGCCTGTGCCGCGTCTGGCGAGGCTGGGTGAGCGCCGGTGAGTGCCATGTTCTCTATTGTACCCCGCAATCAATCTGCCCCCAATCGGGTCAGTTGAAGGGGCAGGGACGAATTCGACACGGTTACATGTCGGTGGTCTGGATGAACTGGCGATAGAGATTGGCGTAGAGGCCATCGGCGGTCAGCAGGTGGCTATGCGTGCCCCGTTCCACGATTTTCCCCTCATTTAGGACTAGCACTTCATTGGCGTGTCGGATGGTGCTCATCCGGTGGGCTACCACGAAGCTAGTGCGATCGGATAACAAGACCGCAAGAGCCCTTTGAATGCGAGCTTCAGTCATGGTATCCACGCTTGAGGTCGCCTCATCGAGGATAAGGATCCGTGGGTCGGCAAGCATTGCCCGGCAGAAACAGATCAGTTGCCGTTGACCAAGTGAAAGATTGCCTCCAGCCTCGCCTACCTCGGTGTTGAATCCGGCGGGCAGAGATTGGATTAGGTCCAGGCAATCCAAACGGCGGGCCGCGTCGCGTACTTCGTCATCGGTGGCCGATATCTTGCCTACGCGGATGTTATCATAGACCGTGCCGGTGAAGAGGAAGTTCTGTTGCAGCACGATTCCCAACTGTCTGACGTATGACGGGCTGCGGATTTGGTGCAGGTCATTACCGTCGATCAAGATCTGTCCGCTTGTCGGCAGGTAGAATTTGCTGATCAGCTTGATGATCGTGCTCTTGCCGCTGCCAGTTGGGCCGACCATCGCGATAGTCTGGCCTGGCTTGGCGACGAAGTTTATATCGGTAAGGACCTGTGTTTCTGGTTCGTAGGCAAAGCAGGCATTTGCAAACTCAACTTGCCCCCGGATTGTTGGAATTAGGATAGCGTCGGGCCGGTCCAACTGCTGTGGTTTGGTATCGAGCAGAGCGAAAACGCGTTCAGCTCCGGCCATCGCGGTTAGGGCCATGTTGTACTGCTTTCCGATCACTGTGATCGGACCAAAAAACAAATTGACCATGAAGAAGAACACCACCAATGATTCGAACTGTGCGTTTGGATCGGCATTGGCCAGCATCCCACCGGCTAGCACCTGGTAACCGCCCAGCAGTAGCAATATGGAAATGAAGAACTGGCTATTCCATTCCAGCAAAGGTAGAAACACGCCTGTGAGTTGTGCGGCGTGTAGGTGGTGATCGCTGTGATTCTGCACCAGATCTCGGAACTGCTCCGCATTGCGGTCCTGGCGCACGAACCCTTGTGTCACGCGGATGCCATTGACCGACTCAGCCAGCGCCGCGGTTACCCGGCTGAATGATTCCTGTACATTGCGCCAAGTGTGGCTTAGCCGCCCGCGGAAGAATTGACTGATTAGCCACAGGCCAGGTGCCATTGTCAGTACCACCATGAACAGGATCCAGTCATACCAGAGCATGATTGCAGCAGCGATCAACATCCGCCCGGTTTGCACAAGGCTGATGACGAGCACTTCCTGTACACCCATCCGTAGCGCCTCGCAGTCGGATGTGATTCGGCTGATGATGCGCCCCAGCTTTGTCTTGTCATAAAAATGCATCGACATACGCTGCAGATGGGCAAAGATGTGGCCTCGCAGATCATGCACGACCGCTTCGCCCAGTTCCAGTCCCAGGCGCATCCGGAAGTGCCAGGAGACATAGGTAATGATGGCCAGGATTGTCACGCCGGCGGCGCTGAGAATAATCTCATCCAGCTGTTTGTTGTTGATGGGGCCGGCGATGGTTGCGGCGATCGCCCAAGACAGGGCCGGCACTTGGCACGCGTGGGTAGCGGTGATTAACAAGAGCCAGTTACGTTTGCGAGCATGCAGTTTGGTGAATCCAAACAACCGCTTGATCAGGCTAATCTGAAGAGGACGCTGTCGGTGTTCATGCTCCTCCCCGGTGTTGGTTGGTGTGGAACGGGTCACGGTGAGCCTTTCGTGACCGGCCTGAGTATGCCCAGAAGACGCTTACTCTCGTCATCGGCAATCTGCAGCGAAGCAGCTCGTTGGTAGTGGCCTTGTGATTGGAGCAATTGGTCGTGCGTCCCGTGCTGTACGATCCGGCCGGATTCCAGCACGATGACTTGTTTGGCTCGCCTGAGTGTGCTGAGGCGGTGGGCCACGATTAGCGTGGTCCGCCCGTCCATGGCTTGAGTCATTGCCTGTAGAATTTCTTCTTCGGTTTCAGGGTCAATCGAGGCGGTTGGATCATCGAGCAGGAGAATCGGTGGCTCGAGGAGAATAGCCCGGGCAATCGCCAGGCGTTGGCGTTGACCGCCGGAGAGATTTCCGCCAGATTCACTTAGCGGTGTATCGTAACCGTTGGGCAATTTGCAGATGAACTCGTGGGCAGCGGCTATCTTTGCAGCAGACTCGATCTGCTCACGACTCGCCGCGGGATGACCGAATGCGATGTTTTGTGCCACTGTATGACTGAAGAGAAAACTTTCTTGAAACACCACGCCGATGTTGTGACGAAGATCGTCCAAGTTGTAGTTGCGCACATCCTGATCATCGATCAAGATGGATCCTTTCTGCGGATCGTAGAATCGCGGGATCAAGCTTAGCAGGGTAGTCTTGCCTGCGCCGGTTGTTCCGAGGAGGGCCACGGTGCTGCCGGGCTCAGCCTCGAAATTGATGTCGGAGAGGATGGGTGATTCCTGCTGGTTGTATTCGAAGCTCACACTTTCGAATCGTACTCTGCCGCGAGCATGCGGCATCGCCACGGCGTGCGGTGGACTGCAGATCTCTAGTGGTTCGTCAAGTATTTCGAAAACTCGTTGGGCGCCGGTGATACTTCTCTGAACACTGTTGGTGATATTGGCGATACTGCCAACTTGCATGGAAAACTGTTCCAGTACGCCTGCGAATACCACCAGTCCAGTTCCAAATGAGATTTCCCCTTGGATCATAAGCCAGCCCCCGTAGATCAGTAGCACTATGATGTTGATCTGGGGCAGAAAATTAATCACGGGTACAAACATCGCAAGTCGCCAGAAGATCCATTTCTGCTGCTGGGAGTATGCGTAGTTGGCCTGGCTGAATCTCCGTATCTGGTCGGCTTGGCGTCCGAATCCCTTGACCACATGTACACCCTGTACGTTTTCGGACAGCACGAGTACTGCCGTGTCGAATAACTGGCGACTTCGTTGGTAGGCCGGGCGAACGATACGGGAGAACACAATCGTGAGCATGCATAGCAGCGGCGTCGTGAGCAGGCACCAGAAGGTCAGCCAGGGGTGGATTTTGAACATTAGTGCTAAGCAAAACGTCAATGAGAGAGCCATCATGCAACCTTCGACCAGTACACCATCCACGAAAAGTCGCACCGACTGCACATCGGTCGTGACCCGATTGATGATTGATCCAGATTCGTTGGCGTCAAAGAAGCGGAAGCTCAGTCGTTGCATTTTGTCATATACCTGGGCTCGCAGGTGTACGATGATGGATTGGACCAGCTTTGCCTTCCAGATCGTGGCGGCTCGATCAAGCCCGAATCTCAGTGTTGCGATGACGAATACCACGCCGCTGAGTACTGCCACCATGCTGAGCACAGGCCAGTCTGACGGTGGCGCTAGGCCAAAAGGCCAGTGCGGTGGACTTGTGCTGTCTGGTTGCACGTGGTGCCGGATGACATCAATGCCCAAGCCAGTGAGACCTAGGCCGGATAGGGCCATGGCTACTAAGGTCGCTTGCATGACAATCAAGACCACTGCTGCGGTCTTGAACTGCCATGCCAATTTCAGCATCCGTAGGACAAGCTGATTGGTAGAGACGGGTGCTGGAGTTTGGGTAGCGATGGCAATCCCCAATTTCAGGGTTTCTCTGGACTCCAAACGGTCGCTTCACATTTGCAGTGCCAGAAATGGACTTTAAACTCGGATTTGGTGAGAGCAAGTCTCACATACCAAATAAATTGGAATATAGGGCTATCTATCTTGCTACGAGATTCAGGTAGGGTTTGGCAGGTTGAAGTCATCCCTAGCCTTGGAGGCTAGACTGGCAGTTAGAGCGAACTTTGGAGTCCAACACCTGTGTCAAAAACCATCTGCGTCTTTTGTGCTTCCAGTGATCAGGTGGACCCGGTTTACTTTGCCGTTGCCCGGCAGATGGGCCATGGGATCGGCTGCAGCGGCCACCGGCTTGTCTGGGGTGGTGGGCGGGTGGGACTGATGGGTGAATTGGCCCGATCCACCCGCGCTGCCGGCGGGCATCTGATCGGGGTAATCCCCGAATCCCTGCGGAAAGCCGAGGTTGCTTACATGGAAGCTGACGAATTGATCGTGACGGCAGACATGCGTCAGCGCAAGCACGTGATGGATCAAAGGGCCGATGCGTTTGTCGTTTTACCCGGTGGTTTTGGTACGTTGGAGGAATTGTCTGAAATATTGGTACAGAAGATTCTCGGCTACACAGACCGACCACTGGTGATCCTCAACAGTATGGGTTTTTACGACAAGTTGCTGGAACTCTTTGAGCATTTCATTGTACAAGGATTTGCTCGTCAGAAGCACCGAACTCTCTATCACGTTGTGTCGCAGGTTGAGGAGGCCTTGGCGGTGATTGAGGCCAGTACCACTGATTGTCGTAGAGCCCGCAATGGTTGACCATTCACCCGTCTGCGCATACGGTGCATCGTGAGATTCTCCTGTGCATCAACCTCAAACTGATCTGCCGCAACGCCTGTTGACACCAGGTCCGACCGCAGTCCCGCCCCGGGTTCTGGAGGAGTTGGCGCAGCCGATCATCCATCATCGCACCAAGCAATTCCGGGAGATTTTTTCAGATTTGTCCCAGCAGTTACAGCAGATACTGGGCACTCAGGGACCTGTGTTAAGCATTGCCGGTTCTGGCACCACGGCATTCGAAGCCGCCCAAGTGTGTTTGGCCCGGCCGACGAGCCAGGTGATTACGATTGCCTCCGGGAAATTTGGCGAACGCTGGCAGGATGTGTATGACCGTTACGCGGAGGCGATGGCTCTGGAGCAGGTGCGGATTAATGTGCCATGGGGGGAGCCAGTACCACTGGCGCAGGTTGCCCAGGCACTGTGCGAGCATCCTAGGGCCAGCGTTGTGACCGTTGTTCACTCGGAGACATCCACCGCGACGGTCAATGATGTGCGATCTATTGCGGACCTAACCCGCCGTTCTGACGCATTGCTGATTGTTGACGGGATCACGAGTGTCGGGGCGTTGGCTTGTGAGATGGACGTCTGGGGGATCGATTGTCTGGTCACTGGTTCACAGAAAGCGATGATGCTGCCACCCGGTCTGGGATTCGTAGGACTCGGGAAACAGGCGTTGTACCGGCTGGACCAGATCGACTACGCCCTGCCAGTGTACAACTTGGATTTGCGCAAGTGGGTTGCCAGTTACCAGAAGGCTGATGTGCCCTTTACTCCGCCAGTTCCTCTAGTCCGAGCAGCGAAAGTGGCCTGCAATATGATCCTTGAGCAAGGCTTGGATGCTGTGTGGCAGCAGACCCGTCGTCGTGCTGAAGGCACCCGGGCAGCCTTGCGCGCAATGGGGTTGCGGCTGATTTCCTCCCATCCATCTGATTCGCTGACTGGCGCCTACTACCCTGATGGGGTTGATGACAGTATTCGACATCGCTTGCGCAAGAAGCATGGCATACATTTAGCGGGCGGTCAGGACGGCCGCGGGGGGTGTTGGAAGGGAAAGATTTTTCGCATCAGCCACATGGGTTATGTTGATATTGAGGACACCCGGGCAGCATTGCTGGCTCTGGAGTCAGAACTACGAGAAGCGGGGGCGATTGGTAGCCAGACTCGGGCTTTGCCGGCCTTCGATGATGTGGGCGGGTAGGCGGTTTAGTCCCTACCGATATCTTCGTTCCACAGGGTCGGGTGTTCGGCAATAAAGCAACGCATCATCTTGATACAGCACGGATCGGCGAATACCGCTACGTCGATGCCGTGTTCGGAAAATAGCGATTTGGCGCCCTGAAAGTTGCGATTCTCACTGATAATCACCCGCGGGATGCGGTGCAGCAGTGCGGCGCCCGCACACATGATACAGGGGATCAGCGTACTTACGAGCACGAGATTGGACCAGTCGCGGCGACGGGCCGGCATTGCGGATACAGACAATCTCCGCGTGTGCAGTCGGGTCGCCACTTTGTACTCGGAGGTTGTGTCCTCGGGCCACAATATGGTTATTGCGAAGATCACCAAGCACCGAGCCAATGGGCAGCCCACCTTCTTGGAGCCCGGTGCGGGCTTCTTGAATGGCCTCTTCAAGCAACTGCCGATCATTCATGGGTGCCATAATACGGCGATCAGGGGTTTTCTTCATTGCGGAATTCAAGCACTATGTTGCAGAGATCCGGTATTCTTTTATCTATGACAGGGCTGCTGATTCTGTTCGGCCAGGCGCTGATTCTGATCGTGGTTGGGGGCACCGTGGCGTTGTTGTACGGGCTATACCATCCACGACGTAAGTCCATGGCCGTGGTTTTGGCAGCCGGCCAGCCAACCGATCCAGCTGAACTGGGTCTGGACGCCCACGAAACAAATTTTCGTCTCTCCGACGGCATTACTACCCCTGCGTGGTTGATCGACGGCGGACGCACTGATGGCCCACAGGTGATCATCGTGCATGGATTTGGCGACAGCCGCTACGGCGCCATGGCATGCTGGGTCCGACTGGTGTTGTCGTTTGCGTCCCGCGTGGTGGTGTTCGATCAGCGTGGACAGGGTGAATCACGGATTGGGGTTGGCGGAATGGGTGTGCGTGAGGCATCAGACGTTGTGTGCGTGATTGATCAACTACCTTCACGTCGTCCGGTGGTCCTATTCGGGTATTCCATGGGTGCGGGTGTAGCCATTGCCGCCGGGGTTCAAGCCTCCATGGCTGTCGCGGGCGTCATTGCTGACGGACCGTATCGCTACTGGGACCAACCCGTGCGCAGCCAGTTACGGGCAGGTGGATATCCTGTGCAGCCATTCATATTCTTGGCGGGGTTGTTCCTGCGTTTGTCCGTGCGTGGCATGGCGTCCTATGATCGCGTTGCACATGCCCGACACCTGCGATGTCCTTTACTGGTGTTGCACGGCACTGCTGATCCGCTTTGTCCAATTGAATCAGCGAGGACAATCGTTCGTGCTGCGCCGCGAGGTGAGTTGGTGGTATTTGAGGGGGGCGGTCATCTGGATTTAGCCGAGTATGACCCATTGCGGTATATGCAGGCACTGGCCCAATTCTTCGCATCCTTAGGCGAGACAGCGGATAATGTGAATGATTCTCTGGAGGCTGACCTATCAAACTAAAATGTGCGGAACTGGCAGCACGCATTGACCATACCCTGTTGGAGGCTGAGGCCGACCAGGCCGCGATCGATCGAATTTGCGATGAAGCGATCGCGCATGGATTCGCGTCAGTTTGCGTCAATGGTCGGTTCGTCGCACGTGTTGCCGCGCAGCTTGCGGGCGGTCCAGTGAAGACTTGTGCTGTGGTTGGGTTCCCGTTGGGCGCCAACAGCACGGCGATTAAATGTGCTGAATCGGTTCAGGCCTGTGCTGACGGCGCAGATGAAATTGATTTCGTGGCGGCACTACCAACGCTGGCCAGCCGACGGGTCGAGGATGCAATCCAAGAGTGGACGCCGATCGTGGAATCCGCTCGGAATGCCAATGAACTCGTTGTGGTGAAGGTTATCATCGAGTCGGCTGCGTTGATCAGCGGGGTCGAAGATGTGGAAGCTGAGGCACGGATCAGTGCGGCCTGCGAGGCGGCCCGTTTTGCTGGCTGTGATTTTATTAAAACCTCTACCGGCTTTCATCCCGCCGGTGGCGCGTCGATCTGTGTGGTTCGCTGGATGTGTTCCCACGGCGCTGGGATGCGTGTCAAGGCATCCGGCGGCATTCGTACCGCGCAGGATGTCGCTAACATGATTGAGGCCGGGGCCGATCGTGTCGGATGCTCAGCGTCAGTTTCTATCATGGGTCAGTTTGGCCGTATGCCGTGAGTGGTACGCTCGATGTGCAAAGGGCCGGTATGGCGGATAATCTTTATTGGGCGTGGCACAGAATCTAATCGATGTCGGTTCCGTGAGGATTGGTCAGGGCCAGCCGTTGGCGCTGATTGCCGGGCCCTGTTTGGCTGAGTCATTGGAGTTATGTCTGGACGTTGCGGCGGCGATGCGGGACCGTTGTCGGACACTGGGGATTGGCTACGTCTTCAAGGCTAGTTTTGACAAAGCCAATCGCAGTTCAATCGAATCTGACCGGGGGCCGGGCATGGCTCAAGGGCTGAGGTGGCTCCGCCAAGTCGCTGAGCGTTTGGGAGTTCCGGTAGCTACGGATGTGCACGAGTCGGTTCAAGTGCTGCAGGTCGCTCAAACCGTGGACCTGTTACAGATTCCCGCGTTCCTCTGCCGCCAAACGGATTTGTTGACCGCTGCTGCCCATACTGGCAAACCTATCAACGTGAAAAAAGGCCAGTTCATGTCGCCATCGGAGATGGCATATGTGGCTCAGAAGTTGCAACACGCCCATCAGGGGGGTGCTGGCCTGATGTTTACAGAACGTGGCACCTTCTTTGGATACCACCGATTAGTCAATGATTTCGTGGGGCTTGGGGACCTGATGGATTTAGGTTATCCGGTTTGTTTTGATGTGACACATTCCACCCAGCAGCCCGGTGGCCGGGGCTCGCGCAGTGGCGGTCGGCCCGAACGGGCTAAACTTCTGGCCCGCTGCGCCGTCGCTGCGGGAGTGGACTGCCTGTTTCTCGAAACGCATCCAGATCCAACCTCAGCCCAGTCCGATGCAGATGTGATGTTGCCATTGGATCAGGCCACCGACCTGCTGGGCGAGATTATTTGCTGGCACCGGGCCAATGGAACCTAATCAGCGACCACGTGGGTTTGGTGACCGATGGCGGGACTGGGTCCATAACCACGATGCACCGGTAAACAGGCACAGGCAGAGGGGCCAGCTGGCCAGCATGGCAATGGCCATGGTGCGAGCGTCGGGGCGATCGGAGTGCCAAATACCGCTGAGAGTCAGTACTGACCAGGCGGCCGGGCCCAGTAGCAACATGCCCAGGATGACCATGGCGATCATGACCAGCGCCTTGAAACCGTCGGTTTCACCGCTTGGCGTTGGCCGCTTGGCACCATTTGGTGGTACGGGAGATTCAATTCCTGGCGGCTCGGTGACTTGCTCGGGCATTGAGCACGGTGCCTGGCGACCCGCGGCTAATTCACTGAGGCTGTCTGAGAGGTCACTACTCAAACTCTCGCTCCGGTTTTTGATGGTCTGGTTTATAATAGCCGACTTGGCAATGGATTGGCTATGAATCGGTTGAAATGCCTCTAGGTGAACGATTGACCGGGCCTTCGCATTATTTCCATAGGTGAAGCAGGCGATAAGGTCTGCTGCGAGCCTAGGAATGCGGCCAGAACTAGGCTGGGTGCCAGTACACGGGTATGATGCAGCAGGTCAATGGCTGTGGGAGCCAGCAATGAGCACGATCAACGACGCCATCGCTGCGGCACGCCGGCGGGTTTATGCCCAGTCAATCTTGACTGCTTTGGGTTGGCTGGCCCTCTGTGATCTGGGTCTGATCGCGATTCTGGCGGGAGTGGATGTGCTTCTGGCCGTTGCTGTACCCCTTTGGGTTTACGGTGCAGTGGCCGCACTGGCGGCGGCCTTGGCGCCGGTGCTTGCATGGTCATCCCGACCGTCGCCAGCACAGGCGGCTACGCTGATCGATGAGCGGTTGCACTTGAAGGATCAACTAGCTACGGCGCTGTATGCGGAGTCGATGACTGGAGATTCTTTTGCCGGATACGTGGTGGCGGAGGCCCAACGATCCGCATCTACCATTTCAGTTGCAGAGGCATTTCCCGTCCGATTGCAACGCGTGTGGGGTTACGTGCCAGTGACTGGTGTATTGGTTACGGTGCTGTGCGTCTTTCTTGCCCATTCGCAGCCAGATCCATTTGGGTTGCGCCTTGCCAAGCAGAAGCGACAGGATGATTCAGCCAGTACTGATCAGGCGGAACACCACATCGTCAAGGCTCGGGCATTGATTCACGATTTGAATACTGAAGAATCATTGGTCACCAAAGAGATCGATCCGCTCCGCCTATTGAACGAATTGGCGTCATTGAGCCGTCATGACCTGAATAACTTGCAAGGGAAGCGTGATGCCGCAGTAAAGATTTCCGACATACAGGAAAAACTTGCCGTGGCTACGGACGCCAAACAGCGCGAGGTTCAGGCAATGCACAATGCCATGAGCCGACTGGATACCGAGCAGAACGGTCCTGCCGATCGTTTTGCTGATGCCTTGCGCCGGGGCGACTACCAAGCTGCAGCGGCGGAATTGGGGGAGCTTGTGGGCCGTATCGAGCAGATGTCCGACCAGCAGAAGATATCGCTGCGTCAGCAATTTCAGAATCTTCAGAATCAGTTGCAACAATTGGCTCAACAGCAGATCCAACAGGAGCAGCAGATTCAACGGCAGATTCAGCAGCAGTTGCAGCAGGCTGGGCTGAACCAGCAGCAGATCCAGCAGTTGCAGCAACAGGGCTATGATTCGCCCCAATTCGCGCAGCAGGCCCTACAGAGTCAGGGCATAAGTTCGCAAAAGGCTCAACAGATGGTGCATCAAATCCAGCAACAGCAGCAGCAGTGTCGTGGTTGCCAAAATCAAGCCCAAAACCAGGCGAGTCTCGGTCAGTCTCTGCAGCAGATGTCCCAGTCACTTGTGCAGCAGCAGGGTTCACAAGACCCACAGCGATTCGGACAAGGCGCTTGGTCTGCCCAGCAGGCACTGAACCAGATGGTGCAGATGCAAAGTCAATTGCAGCAGATGCAGCAGGCCCAATCAAAGCTGGGCACAGCTATGCAGAATCTTCATCGCCCCGGCGACTTTGGTCGTGAGGCGGGTAGCGGTGAGGGTGGTCACCCGCTTGGGCGTGAGCGACCACCCGGCACCCACACGTACCAGCAACGCTCTGATATTCAGGACCACAAGGGTCGCGTGATCGCCTCATGGTTCAAGGACGGCCAGATGGTGGCCGGTGCTCCAACGGTGCAATTCGATCGTGCCATTACTGATGCGCGTGATAATGCTGAACGGGCCGTGGCCGACAATCGTGTCCCACGGCGTTACCACGAATCAGTACGAGAGTACTTCAAACAGCTGCCCGACTCACTTGACCGGATCGGTCGTGCCTCGGCTGCGCCGCGTTGAGTGTGGGATACTGGGTCCGGGACGGGTCATCCAGCATTTCGTGCGTGTAAGATCTCGATCCGAAACACTGTGTCCGCAGTGAGCCCGCTACCTTGCCTTGAGTCTCTCATTCGATCATCCCGAATTGCTTTGGCTGCTACTGCTGGCGGTGCCGGTGATGTGGCTAGGTCGACGCAGCCTAGTAGCGCTGGACCCTGTCCGACACTGGATTGTCATTGGTTGTCGTTTAGCAGTTCTGGTCCTGTTAGTTGGGATACTTTCGGGTCTACAGTCGGTGCGCAAGCACACCGATCTAACAGTGTTTGCAGCACTTGATCAATCAGAATCGGTGCGTCGATTCGGGCATGTACCTCGTATTGGGGATTCGACATTACCTCGAAGCGTGGCACAATGGCAGCTTGATTATCTGAGTCGTGCCGGGTTCAATCAGTATCCGAATGATCGATTCGGGCTGGTGACCTATGACCGGCGCCCAACTGTGCGGGTACCACCCCAGCTCGGCATGAAACTGGATTTTGGAACAGTGACGGTTCCCATGGAGGGGACGGATACTGCTCAGATGATTCGAACAGTGATCGCAATGTATCCACCGGATTCAGGCACGAGGCTTCTGATCAGCAGTGATTTCAATGACACCGCCGGCGACACATTGGCAGCCGCTCATGAGGCGGCCGCGGCCGGCATTCAGATTGATGTGTTACCGATTCATTACCACATCACCAGCGAGGTGCTGGTCGAGGGACTTCATGCACCAATCGAAGCACGCGAAGGCCAAACAATTTCCCTTCGGGCGGTATTCCGCGCCACCCATCCATCTACGGGTCTTGTTCAACTGTTGCATAATGGTGTGGTCCAGGATCTAAACGGCCCAGCTCTCGGCACCGGGACCCCGATCCTGGAGACGGACTGGACGCTGCTGCCAGAATTTCTGGAGCCGACGATCAGTTCAGAGGATTCGTTTCGCGCGGACCGATACGTTGCCGTCAAACAGATCGATGTCCCCATGACCTCTTCCGGCCCCAATCGGCTTGAGGTGGTGTTTGAACCGGACGACACCGCCGACGTCGAGTCAACGAATAATCGGGCCGAGGCATTCACGTTGGTTTCAGGTAAGGGCCGAGTGTTGTTCGTCGACGGTGTGGGTGAGGACAGCGGCATGATCCTTCCGCACGCCCTTCGTGGCCGTGGCATTGAAATTGATGTCATCTCGCCCGAGGCTTTTCCGGGCCAGATGAGCGGGTTGGGGCGATACGATGCCGTGGTCTTTCAGAATATATCTGCCGAAAGGATCACCATCGCCCAGCAGGAGATGCTGGTTCAGTACGTGCATGACTTGGGAGGGGGATTCATAATGATCGGCGGTCCTGAGTCTTTTGGAGCAGGGGCATGGACTAACACCGACTTGGATCGTTACATCCTGCCGGTATCGTGCCGTATTCCTTCGCAGACCATCTTGCCTACGGGGGCGCTGGTGTTGGTGCTTGATCGGTCCGGTTCCATGGCCTCGCCGGTCATGGGTTCCAACAAGACGCAGATGGAGATCGCCAGCGAGGCAGCTATCTTGGCGTTGTCGACCCTCTACCCGGAAGATCTGGTCGGGGTAGTAGCTTTTGATAGTTCCGCCAAGCTTATCGTCGATGTTCAGGTTAATTCTGACCCTATCGGCGTCGCCAAACTGGTGCGTTCCATCCAGCCCGATGGTGGGACGGAGATTTTTGGTGGACTCGATCTAGCCTACCGTAAGCTCGCACCGATCGCTGCGGATGAAGCGGCAATCAAGCACATCATTCTGTTGACCGATGGCAAATCACGTCCCGGCAACTATAGCAAGTTGCTGGGGCATATGAACAAGGCGGGGATCTCCTTGTCGACTATTGGTATTGGCGATGGTCACGACGGCGAGGAGTTGCGGCGCTTGGCACAGATGGGTAGTGGAACTTACTACCCGGTTCAGGATCCAAACAGCCTGCCCCAGGTATTCATCAAAGAAGCGAAGATGATTCGGAAGAACCTCATCAAGGAAGTGCCGTTTGAACCAACACTGATCTCGACCGGATCACCGATCCTGGCCAATATCAGGTCCGTGCCCATGCTCAAGGGCCTCGTGCTCACCGGGGCCAAGCCGGACGCGCGGATTTTTATGCCAATTGTCGGTTCGGAGGGTGAGCCAGTCTTTGCCCATTGGCAGGCCGGTTTGGGTCGCGCCGCCGCATTTACGTCCGACGCAACCAATCGCTGGGCCGCTCATTGGCTGCGTTGGGACGGGTATGCAGACTTCTGGGCCCGGGCGACCCGAGCGATGGCACGGCCTTCAATGAGCCGCGACATGGACTTGGCCACCACCATTGAGGGCGATCAGCTGATGGTTCGGCTCGATGTCGCTTCCTTGGATGGTTTGATGTCTGGAGCGGAGGGGGAGAACTTTCTGCGGGTCGAGGGCAGCATTTTGCGACCGGACGGGCAAACGATGCGCATCGGCCTCGATCAAGTCGGTCCGGGGGTGTACGAGGCGCATGCACCAGCGGACGTCCCAGGCAGTTACATCGTCAGTTTGTACGTGCAGTATCCTCATGGCGGGCGCAAGGTGGTGTTTGGCGGAGCCAATCGGACCCCAGGGCAGGAATTGCGGCAATTGCGTTCCAATCTCGCGATGATGACTCGTGTCACCGAGATTACAGGCGGCCGTTTACTAGATCCATATGCTGACCACGCCCCGGGATTATTTGACCGCACCGAACCAGTGGAGTCCTTCTCGGTACAGCCACTATGGCGGATGCTGTTGGCGTGGCTGATCGTGGTGTTTCTGCTAGATGTGGCGTGTCGTCGAATCGCCTGGGATCTGGTCGGAATTTTCAACTGGCTTCGAAGCCGACTTGCTGTTGTCGCCGGAGTGCTGCAAACGCACGATGCTGAGCAATCAGAGCTCACGCTGGCTGCGTTGAAACAAGCGCGTAAGCGAGTAGAGGTTGGGAAGGCGTCGACGCTTTCGCCGTCGCGCAGTCGGAAGTTCGAGGCCGATGAGGACCTAGAGTCGGTAGGTGATTTTGCCAAGGTAGTTGGGGTTGCTACGGAAGACCCCTCCACCGATCCGCCTCCTGTAGCGGCTACGAACGATGAGGATTCAGAATCTGAGTCGTCTACCACTGGTCGATTGCTTGATGCCAAGCGCCGAGCAAGGCGGAGCCGACCGTGACCCAATCGCACAGGATATGAACCCGAAGGAGATTCTCTATGGCAGCCGGTAATCAAGAACAGCAGGTCTTGGAACAGGCCGATCGCTTTCGCCACGATGTCGGGGTGGTACGGGACCAGATAGGACGGGTGATCGTAGGACACGATGAGATTCTCAACGGCGTGCTTATTTGCTTATTTGTGGGTGGACATGCCTTACTTGAGGGCGTGCCGGGTTTGGGCAAGACGCTGCTGGTTCGATCTTTGGCGCAGGCACTGCGTCTGGACTTTGCCCGGATTCAGTTCACCCCCGATCTAATGCCAGCCGATATTACTGGCACCACTATCGTGCTTGAGGCACGTGGAGGTGATGGGGCGGTCAGTCGACAGTTCAAGTTTCAGAAGGGGCCGATATTCGCTCAGATTGTGCTTGCTGATGAGATCAATCGGGCTACACCTAAGACGCAATCTGCGATGCTGGAAGCGATGCAGGAAACCAGTGTCACAGTCGGTGGCACGACGCACCCCATGGCTGATCCTTTCTTCGTTATGGCCACACAGAATCCAATCGAGCAGGAGGGTACATATCCTCTGCCGGAGGCCCAACTGGATCGCTTCCTGCTGAAACTGGATGTGGGCTATTCAACTCGAGAGCAACTGCACGAAATCCTCAACCGCACAACCACGTTCGACTCGCCGGTGATCGAGCCTGTAATGGATGGGGCTACAATTCTAGAATTCCAGCAGCTCGTGC
>CAUZOD010000027.1:0-19339 GCA_963581115.1 Phycisphaerae bacterium
AGCGGAGCCAAATGATGGATCTGAATATTCCCAAATCTGAGTTCGATCGAATCGAAAAACTCATCACTAGTGATGCAAGTCCGGTCGGTATCGACGCTAAGAAGACCCACGTCCTGATCCTCTATAAGTTGATCGAAATTGAACGTCGGTTGGAGCGATTGACGCGCGCCAATGGCTCGGATTAGTGTTCAGTTGTGGCGGGCGCTTCGGATCTCGGATCACCGGGTTTTCCATACGGGATCCTGGTGGGTGTCACCCGCGGGCTTGAACCATCGTGTCATAGTAACCTTCTGTCGTGTGTAGAAATGCACCGAATCGGTGCCCTGGATGTGTAGATCCCCGAAGAAAGACTGATTCCACCCGGTAAACGGCATCCAGGCCATCGGTGCAGGTACGCCCACGTTGATTCCGATCATGCCAGCGTTGAAATGGTGCTTGAACTGTCGGGCGGCATATCCGTCTCGAGTGAAGATTGAAGCGCCGTTCCCGTAGGAGCAACTGGCGCCGAGGGCCAATGCATCATCGAGACTGTCGGCGCGGACCACAGACAGAACCGGCCCGAATATTTCGTCAGTCCACAATTCCATGTGTGGCCTAACGTGGTCGATGACGCTTGGGCCGACAAGAAAGCCATCACCATCGAACTGACGGCGCCCGTCCACGGCCAGTGTGGCTCCCTGGGCTGCTGCGCGGTTGACATAGCCGTGAACGCGTTGCAACGCTGCAGGGCTATTGATCGGACCCATTTCCACGTCGGGGTTGCCGTCGGTAGCGCCCACGCGAATAGATTCCGAGTGTGCACACAGCTGATCCAGCAATGGATCGGCCACATCGCCCACCGCGACCGCGACACTGCCAGCCATGCATCGTTGCCCAGTGCAGCCATAGGCCGATCCGGCCAGGCCCTTGACGGAGAGGTCTAAATCGGCATCGGGCATGATGATTATGTGGTTTTTTGCTCCGCCTGCGGCCTGTACCCGTTTGCCATGGCGCGTTCCGGTTTGATAGATGGATCGGGCGATGGGTGTCGAACCCACGAACGATATCGCCGCGACTTTTGGATGCGTCAACAAGACATCTACACAGCGTTTGTCACCGTGAACAATGTTGAACACCCCGGGCGGAAATCCTGCTTCGAGCATCAGTTCACCCAGACGGACGGCTGACAGCGGCACTTTCTCCGACGGTTTGAGTATGAACGTATTGCCGCACGTGACGGCTACGGGGAACATCCACAGCGGCACCATGTTGGGAAAGTTGAATGGAGTAATACCTACGCACACCCCAATCGGATGCCGTACCGTTTCAGCATCGACTTCAGCGGCGATATTGGCCAGGGAATGGCCCATGTACAGAGACGGGATGCCGCAGGCGAACTCAAGTAGTTCCTGTCCGCGATTGACTTCAGCCGCAGCTTCGACCAGGGTTTTCCCGTGCTCTCGGGTCACGAGGGCCACCAATTCGTCGAAGTGCGAAATCAGCAGTTCGCGAAACCGGAACATCAACTGGGCCCGTTCAACCACGGGTGTTTGTGACCAGGCCTCCACTGCTCCTGCCGCCGCTTCCACCGCTGCGGTCGCCTCTTCGGGTCCACAAAGAGGCGTTTGCGCGATCACCGCTCCGGTCGAGGGGTTGTAGACGTCGGCGGCCTCATCTGTTTGGAATTGTTCCCAGCGACCATCGATAAGAAGAGGAACCGATTCAAGTGGGGCTTGGGCACGGAGGTTGCTCATGTCGGGGCTCTCTGTTGTTGGTTTGGCGAACACTCACTGAATAGTTCATGATGCTCTAAAGGAATGTACTTGGATCCAGTGTACAGTAGTGCCGGATGCCCGGAGTCGTTTATGGTGACCTCATCTAGGCGACCCTGCGTGCGAAGCTGATAACATCGCCGTGGTCCCGACCGAGGCTGAGACCGCTTTATGAGCAAGAAAAAAATATCGCTTCCGGTTTGTGATCACAAACCCGATGCATATCGAGGGCCGTTGCGCAACGAGGTGCTGGCCTTACGACATCACTACGTTTGTCCCGGCGTCATCACCTATTACTGTGAGCCGCTTATGATTGTCGAGGGGCACATGCAGTATGTTTGGGATGAAACGGGTCGGCGATACCTCGACGCGTTTGCCGGCATCGTTTCGATCAGCGTGGGCCACTGTCACCCCCGGGTGGTTCAGAAGGTGCGTGAGCAGGCCGGCCGCTTGCAGCACACCACCACGATCTATCTTCACCCCGCGATCGGTCTGTTCGGCCAGAAGCTAGCGCAAAAAATGCCACCGGGTCTGGACAAGACTTATTTCACGAATTCCGGTTCCGAAGCCAATGAGGTTGCAGTGCTTGCGAGCCGCGAGTTCACCGGGCACCAGCAGGCGATCGCACTGCGCAACGGCTATCACGGCGGGACGTCTCTATCTATGGGGTTGACTGCCCACGGGATGTGGAAGTTCGCAAGCAACTCTCAGGCGGCAATTGCCCACACGCATGCGGGCTATTGTTACCGTTGCCCCTACAACCTTTCCTATCCGTCCTGCGACCTTAGATGCGCACACGATGTCAAAGACGTGATCGAGTACGAGACCTCGGGTCAGGTCGCCTGCTTTATCGGCGAACCGATCCAGGGAGTTGGCGGGGCGGTGACGCCTCCACCGGAATTCTTCGGCATTGTGTACGACATCGTGCGCGACCATGGGGGCCTTTGCATCGCCGACGAGGTGCAGGGCGGATTTGGGCGGACGGGGCATCACTACTGGTCCCATCAGCACTGGGGTGTCATTCCTGACATCATTACCATGGCCAAGGGTATCGGCAACGGCACTCCTTTGGGCGCAATGACCAGCCGATCTGACGTCAGCGGTGTTTTGGCCGAACGCCTTCACTTCAACACTTTCGGCGGTAATCCGATCAGCATGACAGCAGGGCTGGCGACATTGGAAGTGATCGATGACGAAAATCTCCAGCAGAATGCCTTGGAGGTTGGCGACTACTTGAAAGACGGGTTGTGTGGACTGCAGGAGAAGCATGAGATTATCGGTCAGGTGCGAGGGCTGGGCCTTATGCTTGGGGTCGAACTTGTGCGAGATCGTTTAAGCAAACAGCCAGCTTGTTCCGAAGCGGCCAAAGTGATGGAACTGGCCAAAGCTCGAGGTTTGATCATCGGCAAAGGGGGTCTTTACGGCAATACGCTGCGCATCAAGCCTCCAATGTGCATTAGCAAGGATGATGCGGACTTCTTGGTTGAGGTGCTTGACCAGGTTCTAGAGGAGGTTGGAGGGGCCGGTGACCCGGCCTTGTGAGTTTGCGGAGAGGAGGTTGATCCGATTGCAGGGCGTATCAGATGGTGCGGCTCGAGAAGTCCATTATCTGGATGTTTTCGAGGCGACCATGGATCTTCGCGTACGGATGTTTGTATGCAATCGACAGTATTGCATGCGGTAGAATTACGGGGGGAATAGAAGCGGGATGGCAACGACTTTATCCAACAAAACTACGATTGCACGGGCAACGGCTCGCTACGCGTCGATTGTTCGGCCTATACTTGATGCTGCGATCGATCTATGCCAGGGCAGCGAGGAGTTGCGGTTCGGTGAGCCAGTCGCCTGCGTCTACAATCCATTGACCTATGCTTGGGCATCACATAGGCGGTACGTTGAACGGTTCGCCGCCGGCCCGAAACGGGCGGTATTCATGGGCATGAACCCGGGGCCGTGGGGCATGGCTCAGACTGGGGTACCGTTCGGAGAAGTGGCCACGGTGCGGGATTGGCTGGGCATCCACGAGCGGATTGGCCGGCCACCCATTGAACATGCCAAGCGACCGATCGAGGGCTTTGCCTGCACCCGAAGCGAGGTGTCGGGCCGACGTATCTGGGGTCTATTTCAAGATCGATTCACATCGGCGTCCCGCTTCTTTCGCAATCACTATGTAGCCAACTACTGCCCATTGGTTTTCATGGAAACCAGCGGGCGCAATCGTACGCCCGACAAACTTCCCGTCGCGGAGGCTGCACCGCTGTACGCCATCTGCGACCGCCATCTGGTGCGTGTTGTGGAGTTGCTTAAGCCTCGCTGGTTAATCGCGGTTGGTGCCTTTGCCCATCGCCGTGCTGCCGAAGCGCTAAATGGGCATGATGTACAGATCGCACGGATTTTACACCCCAGCCCTGCCAGTCCGGCGGCGAACCGAGATTGGGCCGGTCAGGTTACCAGCGAACTTCAGCGGCTGGGTATCTGGTGATGCCCAAATTAACCAGAGAACGCAGGCAGCAGGAGCGAGGGGGGGGAACTCCGTCGAGATCAGAGTCGTGGTTGCGTCATGCCACCGTCGACAACCAAGATCTGGCCAGTGGCATAAGTCAATTCGCCGCGGGCCAGCAAGCTGACAGCCCGACCGATATCCTCGGGCGTGCCCCACCGTCGTTCCAGTGTTAAACCATCGGCGATTAAGTGATCATACTTTTGAGCCACGCCAGCTGTCATGTCCGTGGCGATGATGCCTGGGCGCACTTCGTAGACATCGATTCCGTGTTCGGCCAAGCGGGCCGACCACAGCTGAGTCGTCATCGCCAAACCAGCCTTGGAGATGCAATAGTCGCCACGATTTACAGATGCGACCGTGGCACTGACCGATGTGACATTGACGATGCAGCCGCGGAATCGCTTGTCGGCTTGTTTCTGCTTGACCATCCAGCGGGCGACGGCCTGGGTCAAAAAATACGGACCTTTAAGATTGACATCGATCAGTTGATCGAAGCTTTGTTCAGTTGCTTCTAGTACATCAGCTCGCGTGGTCGGAGCGATGCCAGCATTGTTGACCAGCACATCGATCCGACCGAATTGATCTAGGAGCTGTTGGACCAGGTACTGTCGTTGCTGGCGCACCGAGATGTCGGCTTGGCAATAAAGGGCGGGCTCCTGCCCCGTGCTCAGTAGCGCGATGGCGTCGGACACTTCGGATGCATCCCGACGGCCATTAATTGCCAGCCGATAACCGGCGCGGGCCAAGCACGTGGCGATCGCCAAGCCGATGCCTCGGCTGCCTCCGGTTACTAGGGCCACAGGTGTCTTAGGATCGCTCACGAAGTATCCTCGGGTCCGTAAAAGACCAAGTATGGCTGTCCGTGGGCCAGGCGCTGGACGTAAAGCGCTACTTCCCGGGCATGGTAATCTCCCCACATGCTCGACTCACCACAGGGGATAGATCGACCTACGGGTATGCGGTCCCAGCCGTTGGGCCGATGGTAGATCGCATGTAGGATCAGCCCTTGATGCTGGGGATCAATGCTCAGGTATGGCTCGTCGAGCAGCGTGTCCAACACCGTTAATCCAGCGTGAAAGTAGCGGCTGGCCGCGTTCGTGTCACCTTCAGCGTGCAGGCACCGGGCCAGTCGCAACAGTCCTTGTGAGGCGATGGCCGCGGCAGATGAATCCACGGGTTCGGATGTATTGAATGGGTCCGCGGCGCGATTCAAGTAGTCGCCCAGTTCGTACAACCTTGATGCGCCCGTGTCCCAGTAGGGGATCCCGCAGGCAGGAGTTTGGTCGATATAGAAGTCGCAGGTGGCTATGGCCGCTTCACGCAGGGTCTGGGTCACGGCATCGATGTCGAGTCCGTGTTGCGGCATCGTGTTGCCGTGCGCATGCATGAATTCGAGAAGCTCCGCATATCCACACATCGCCCAAGCCAACCCTCGCGTCCAAGTGGAGAATGGCGAGAATCCCTGTTGCGTTGAGGGGCACCGGTAGTCGCCGTTGTTGGTATTGAACAGACTTTCATGCGCAACGCGTCCTCGTACATCGTACGCGTCACGCCCCTTGCCATAATAGACATTGTGGCGTGCGGTCGTGGTGGCGTGATCAATGAGCCGGCCCAGCAGCGATATGGACTGATCCTGTTCGCCACTGAGGGTATGGCCGAGCAGATGTGCAACTGCGAGTGCCCGGCAGGAGCGCATCGTGTCGATGAACAGAGATTGTGGGCCGTTGAAGGAGTAGATATATCCGCCACCACCGCGGACAGCGGCCCAACGCGCGGCCTGGACAGCGCCGCTAACCTTCAAGGCCAATTCCAGATAGGACTTACTCGGCTCTGTGTCCGGGAGGCGCCCTTCCCGGCCCAAGCGCCAGAGATTACCGTAAGTGCTGATGATGTTAAAACCGTGGTCATGTACCCCGACGTGGGTCAGATGCCCGGGCATGTCTTCGATCGTGCGTCGGCAGCCAAGTTTTAGGAACGCCGAATCGTCGGTCGCGTCGAATTGCAGCAGCGAGGATCCATGCTGAAATCCACGCGTCCAGTCGGTCCAACCTCGTGCTGTATAGCATCCGTCACTGGTGTACACGGGCGCAGCGGCATGCGGCGGGTTTGACTTTTCGATCGATTCGATCTTGGTCGCGGAGACTGTCCAGAGGCGATTGATCTTGGGCAGAAGTCTTGCCGGAGTCAGGTTGCTATTGATCCGTATCATCTGGCAGAGCTGGTCCAGTACACCGCTGGTTGCACGGGCTGATTCCGATCATTTGAAGATCGTGTGCAGAGCGTGGCATAGTTCGAAGAGATCGTCAAGGCAGCCCACGGCTCTTTTCGGTAAACTTTTATCAACGTTGTAAGTATCGGGAGATCGTGTGCATGGCAGGTCACAGCAAATGGGCAAACATAAAGCACCGCAAGGGGCGTCAGGACGCTAGACGGTCCAAGCTTTGGAGCAAGTGTGCTCGAGCGATCATTGTTGCGGCGCGGCAAGGTGGTGGCGATCCGGCATCCAACCTCACATTGCGCTATGCCATCGATGAGGCCAGGAGCCAGAACATACCCAAGGATACGATCGAAAATGCTATCAAAAAAGGCACTGGGAACATTGCGGGCGTGGCATACGAATCGATCGTGTACGAAGGTTACGGATCCGGCGGGGTTGCGATCATGATCGACTGTCTGACCGACAACCGCAACCGGACCGTTCCCGAGATCCGCAAGATGTTCGAAAAGTTTGGCGGCAACCTAGGGGCATCGGGATGCGTTGCATACAACTTTCAGTCCAAGGGGCAGGTGTTTGTTGCCAAGGGAGGTACAGAGGAAGAGCCGGTCATCAACATCGCCCTCGAAGCGGGGGCTGAGGACGTGACGGACGCGGACGAGTCCTGGCAGGTTGTCAGTGATCCTGGCGGGTATCTCACCGTTCGCGATGCCCTGGAATCTGCTGGGATGGCGATCGAATCTGCTGGAATTAGCATGATTCCAAGCAGTACCGTCTCGGTAACAGGCAAGGACGCACGAAGAGTGCTGCATTTGATCGAATCTCTGGAAGACCATGACGATGTACAGAAGGTCCATGCCAACTTCGAGATTTCCGAAGAAGAACTCGCCTTGCTTAGTGAATCGTGACGCGGAGAGAACGGGGCTCTACGATGATCGCTGTTCGACCCGGTGGGCCTTTGATCACTGTGTGCCAATGATCCGCCAAACTGTGTATTTTGAAGGCCAGGTGCAGGGGGTCGGGTTCCGGTACACGACGTCGAATATTGCCCAGCGCTTCGCGGTTGCAGGGTATGTACAGAACTTGCCAGATGGGCGAGTGCTGCTTGTGGCAGAAGGACAGCCCGAAGACGTGCATGCTTTTGTGGATACGGTGTGTGACCGGATGGGCCACCACTTGTCGGGACATCAAGTCGACGAGAGTCAGGCGACTGGACAGTTCAGTTTAGCGGGGGATCCGGATGTTTTTGCGGTTCGCTATTGAGTCGCCACTTCCCCGACCCGAGTCACCACCAATGTCGTGTCATCAAAGCTACGCTGTTGGCCGGTAAAGTACCGCATCTTGGACAGAATTGCATTTAGCGCATCTTGGGCGCTGCAGGACACTGCAGCTTTCATCGCTTGTATGACGCGATCACGGCCAAATTTTTGTCGGTTGGCATCCATGGCATCGGTCAGGCCGTCAGAGTAGAGCAGGATAAGATCATCAGCATGCAGATCTAGCAACCCTTTGGCATAATGTTGCTTCGCATCTATCCCGACGAGCATACCTCCAGTGTCTAGAAGGCGAATTTCGCCGTGGTGAAGCAGGATTGGCGGTTCATATCCTGCGATGCAGTAGGCTAAGCGTATCGAGATCGGATCAAGCACCCCTTACCAAAGCGGGACGAACTTATTATCCGGCGTATCCTGCGTCAGCGCGGTGTTAACGCGAGCAATGATCTCGTCAAGATCGTAAACGTCTTGGGCGTATGCCCGTAGTGAAGCGCGGACGGACGCCATCAGTATCGCAGCCGCCATTCCCTTGCCAGATACGTTGCCGATCACCATACCCAAACTGGATCTTAGCTCGATCAGATCGTAGAAATCGTCACCGAGTTCCATCGAGGGAACGCAGCGAGCAGCAACGTCAAATGGTTGCACATGAAGCTGCGACTCCGGCAGCATGCGTCGCTGGACATCAGCCGCCAGACGCACGGCGCATGATGCTCTCACTCTTGTTGCGTTGGGCGTCCAGCCTCGCGTTCTCGATTGCCGCGGCCAGCAATTGGGGGATAGCCTGCAAAAGCTGTTTTTCGAACTCGGTGAACTGCCGCTGCTGGGTGCTGAACAGCTGAATAGTGCCAATGGGCCTTGCTTGGAATACGATCCCAACACAGAGCATCGATACCAATCGCTCGCGCTGCGCGTCAATTGGATACAGAACGCGGGGGTCGCTGGCCATGTCTTCAACGCAGATCGTTTTGCCGCCGATGGCTTCATCGAACATATTGGAAGTGTCGAGCCGAATTACGCCCTTGGTCATGTACTCTGGAGGTGGATTGTGCACGGCGCGTGGCGCCAGCTAACACCATCGTTGACTGGAGTCGCCAAGCGAATGCTAGCAGCGTGCACGGCCATGACCTCAGCCACGGATGCGACCGCAGTGTAAGCACTCGCTGCAAGTCACCGTTGCCCAGACAGGACGCTACTGGTCTTGCATAGCGCCTCTAGCTCTTCATCGTGTTGGCGAGTATGATATTTGTCGTAGCAGAGCCGCGCAATCGCGTTCGCCAGCAGGTAGAGGAAGCGGATCGCGGCGGCCTGCGAGGCGCCGCTGGCAGGAGTAGAGCTACCGAGCTCGATCTGTATGGAGCCCAGTTGTTGTCCTCCAACAATGATCGGGGCGACTAGGGTTTCATCGCCAAGCTCGTCAGCGGTGAGTAGCTGATCGAGTACCTTCTCCGATGCCGCTCGCTGTTGTGGATCGATAGGTGGGGTTAGCCTTGCTCCATCGGCATCGGGGATGCAGGCAAGCAGACGCGTGACTGCAGCAAATGAATCCTGTATCTCCTGCAACGTATCTAGGTCTAGGAAATCGGTTAGGTCGAGTCGTTGCGGAGGCCGCGCCTCAGAGTTGGGCGTTGCACCGTCGGGTTCGTGATCAGGTTTTGTCTCGGGCTTGGTTGTTGTCAACGTAGCACAGCCAGCCGCCAGTTTGAATGGTCTATTTCTGCGGTTCGCCCGGCACTAGCCTATCACGAGTTTCATCGAGCCAGATATTTCGCAGAAGTGGCAGCAACGGATCTTTTGGCGATCGACTCTCGGCCACCGCCAGACCGTATCGAACCAGCTGCCGAGAATCGATTTGATAACCCAGGTATGCCAACATCAGTCCGGGAGCAGAAGATGACGCTGGATCCTTGATTATGTTCCGCAGTTCGCCCTGGAGCCACTCAATTCGAGCAGCATCGGGCAGCAGATTTTGGCTGTATCGAGTAGCGATCAGTTCGGGATGCTGCTCACAGAGGATTCGCAGGCTGTGGGCCGCGGACCGGATCATGCCAGCGCCAATCTGCGAGTTAAGCAGCCCGGCCCGAATCAGGGGATTCTTCGGGGCATCAATCATTGCCTGCCGGTATTGTCTTTCGGCGGAGAAGTATTGGCCGCTGGCAAGGGCTTTTTCGGCTTTGGCGATCAATTCGTTGGCCCGTGATTGACGACGGCCAGCCAGCGTTTTAAGGCGTGGCAGATCGTAATTCAGCTGTACCATTAGCGACTGCAGCTGATTCGAATCTTCTGGTGTCGCCTCTGGCGAATCGTTGATCTGGGATGGCACTTCTTCAGGCAGCGGTTCGATCCCGAGTCGCTTGCGCAGAGCGTTGTCCCGGGTCTGTTCAGCCTCTTCGATCTGGGCTGTACTGGGCATCGCCAACTCGGCACGAACATCAGCCATCTCGTCGGGATTCGGTAGGGCTGTTTGTGTCTGGCCATGGTGTTGTATTGCCATTAACAGGTCAAGGTAAATGTCTTGGCCCGGTTTGGCGATGTAGCTGCCGAGCGGGCTATAGATCGCCGCTTTTAGCCGCTTGACTCGATCGTCGAGGTCCTCGCTTGGATCCAGAGGATCGACCCGCAATTGCAACTGTTGTCCGAGGACCAATCCAGGTGCGACTCGGACAGGCTGCTTGGCAAAAATTGCGCTGGCGCTGAAACCTGCGCTGAATCGTAGTTGGTCGGGGCTCAACTGGGATCGCCCCATCAGGCCCACCGGGTTCGGTGCAAGACTGTCGTCAAGATCGGCATCGACGCCAGGCACCAACACGCGGTGTTGGGTATGGTCAGTGAGCAGCTGGCCCGGCGTTGTGCCGATCTGGCGCAGACCGAGCAAGGGCGAAGCGTGTACTTTGGACTGGCTGCCTTGCAGTTGGTGGTTGAGCAATTGCCTTTCACTGCCGATCTGCATCAGGTCAGTTAGCAGAACGCTGCCGTTGGTGATGCGGGTCCCGGGACGGGTTAGGGCTGGCGCCACGACCACCACTTCGCGACTACCAGTCACCAGGTCAGGATTGACGATCTGGCCGCCTGTGGTGATCGCGGGGAAAGCATTAGTATTGCGGAACACTCCTGCATAGTTGCCTGACACGCTGGCACTACCTACCTGGGTGCCAGCCAAGGCGCGTGGGCTGGAGGCCAGGGCGTCGCGGCGGAACCGAAAGACCTGCGCCGCGTCACCGCCGATGCCCGTCAGGGGCACCTGTAACAATCCGAAAGATCCGGGTGATCCGTAGCCGACGTTATCTTGGAAAGCGCGGCCGCCGCTGACGTTGCCCGTGATCAAGTCATTACGAGCACGAAAATCCTGCTGCAGTGAAGGGCGGTTGTAGCCGCTGGAGCCGGTCTGCAGACTGGCATCAAGCGCTTGGCCGTTTTGGTTTAACTGAGTCTGAGCCCACGCAGTGGAGGCAGCAATTGTGGCCATCAATATGGTTGCTACGCCCAGGTTGGTTCGTTTCATGGCCAGCCTCCTTACAAAATCACGATGATATGGAAGCCAAGATCATGGTACGCCCTCTTTGCAAGATCAAGGCCAGTTCAGATTTGCCAATTTAACTGGTTAAATTAGACAAATTTTCGGTTAAAGGAGCTCCATAACTTCAAAATATTTGGAGCCGCGCGGCAGATCCACCTTGACCTTGTCGCCGACCCTTGCCTTCAGAAGTGATGCGCCCATCGGACTGGCGGTGGTCACCTCGATATGGTCGGCATCGAAGTTGCCGCTGGACTCTCCAACAAGCTTGTATAGGTCCTCATCGTTGTTGTCGGTATCGCGCAGGCGAACCACTGCGCCAATGAAGACCATGTCATCAGGCACGTCACCTTCACGGGCGACCTGGGCCGTGGCCAGTCGAGCCTCTAATCTGCGAATCTCTGCTTCGTTGAGTCCCTGATCCTCACGGGCTGCATGATAATCGGCGTTCTCGCTAAGGTCGCCA
The DNA here is from genome assembly GCA_963581115.1 of Phycisphaerae bacterium. Lineage (GTDB taxonomy): Bacteria > Planctomycetota > Phycisphaerae > Phycisphaerales > Phycisphaeraceae > CAUZOD01. The sequence goes on from CAUZOD010000027.1 coordinate 11,724, forward strand.
TCTGCGCGGGCTTCAGCGATCCGGGCACTGAGATCGTGCCGCTTGGACTTCAGTCCTTGCAACTTCTCCTCTATACGCTGCTTCTCATCTTGGGTGATGAACTCCATTGGGTTGCTCCATCGGCCGGTTCGAATTGCTCTGGTGCTCGGTAGCTTGCCATCCGGCGGTTATCGTATCACGCGTCAGGCCACGGCCGAACTCTTTGTATTGAAGGCAAATAGCAACCAGCCAATCATCGCGGCAGCGGCGGCGGCAACAACATAGGTAATCCAGGGCTCAAGCACGAATTGCTTGGGTGGCAGGCTTAGTGCCCATACTGTCTGTATTGGGCTGATCTTCAACATCCAGTGCCCGCTGACAAGAATCATCAGGGCTGGCTCACCCAGCAACAACCCCACGCAGCCTCCCATGGCCACGGATCGTGCCCATGGGCAAGCAGACCGTCGACCCCATGCGATGATCAATGCGGTCAGGGCGGACCAGCTCATGATCGCGCTGTCCAGCCACCAAGTCTGTGTAAAGCTCCATCGCGCCGAGAAACGCAGTGGCCAGATTACGGCCTGCAGCACGAGCATGAGACAGAGCCAGTCGAGCAGAGTCTGAGCTCCACCATGCTCGGCGGCCCCGTCAAAGTTCATTTGGCTAAGGCGTACTGCTGGCCAGATCATCATCAGCCCGGTTAGCACCGAAAATACCATCCAACGCACGGCCGGTATGGTGGAGTCGATAAACAGGGCGACGCTCCATGCCCCTAGCAACCAGAGACACCAGCCGAGCACCAATGGCCGGGTGTGAGCAGGTGGCTGGACAGTGGCGGCCCTGGTGTTGGTCATGGCGTCTTCGGGGTGTTGTGGGTACAGGGTACAAATACGCAAATTAGTGTATGCAGCTTGCCTACGGATATCTGCTTCGGCACTGGAGTGGACACAGACGAGAGTACTCCGGTCCAGGGGCCGATCAAATCGGCCAATTTTCAAAACATGGGCACGCTTTTTGCGCACCAAGACTTGCATTGACTAGTGACGGTCGGGATGTTCATCGGTCCACAGGACGGCTTGATTGATTGCAACCTGGGGGCCATAGAGGTCTACCACATTGCCACCGGCATCGATGCTTCCACGGATCGAGTTAACGTGACGCAGCCGTATGATCTTGGTAGCAGTGCTCTGTTCGATTGTTTGTTCCTGTCCCGGGGGTAGACCCCATCGGACCATGCCGTGTTTGGTATGCAGTTTCAGCCGAACACGTCCACGACGATCGCGCCCACTGACGTCATATCGGCGGATCTGATCGACATAGGGTTCGCCGGCCAACAGCCGTATGAGGCGCAGTCCGGCTCGCAGGTCACGACCGGGCCAGGAGTGACCGGGCGGGGGCGGTGGAACCTGGACACCGCTGACTAATGGCAAGGCCAGCCGTGATGCTTGATCAGAACGGTAAAGGCCGGGCAGGCAGATCGCGGCACCATCGATTAAGCGATAGCCGTCATGACTGCGGACCAGGGCGATCGGTTCGCGAAAATCGGCATGGATCTGTACGCGCCCATCGGTTAGCCGACGCACCTGGTGCACTCGGCGCACCCACGGCTGGTCGCGCAGGGCGGCAGCGGCAAACGCCAAGTCACGGCCATCCATCGGGTCGATGCCAAGTTGATCGACCACGCAGTGGATGATCTGATTGCGTGTGGCCGCTGCCATCCATGGCGGCGCGTCAACTAGTTCAACGCGATTCATAGTGGCCAGTGCAGCTCGGTGCGCCGACGCATAATCGATTAGGGCCCGATTTGCTTTGTGAACACTGATCACAATGACTGCGGCTATAGCGGTGCATCCCATCACCTTCAAGCTGAACAGCGTTCGCTGTGGATCCCAGCGCACCGGTTTGGTGTCACCGGTGCGTCGGTGGGAGGAGCGTTTCTTGCTCTTTTTACGCGTCAGGAACCAGCCCATGGCCGTGTTATTAATCAAGTTGACCGCATTGGCGAACATCACCGCGATCGATCAAACGAAGGTCACATCGGCAGGCGGCCACCTTATGCGCCAGTGAACGAAGGTCCGCAGAGAGTTACACAGAGATTGCTTTCGCGTTTTGGCCCTGGTTATAGCGGTGCTATGGCGGGCGATGGCCTCTTCGTTTTGTCCGCCAGGCGCGCCAGTTGATTGACCAGTGCGGGCATATCCATCCCGATGCGGCTCGCTGCCATTGGTACCAGAGAATGTGTTGTGAATCCGGGGATCGTATTCAGCTCTAGAATCCATGGCTGTAGCAGTCGGTCCACGATCAGATCCACACGACTAAGATCGCACGCACCTAGTATCCGGTGGGCCATTAATGCCAGAGCTTCGCATTGGCGATAGACCTCTGGTGGCAGGTTGCTCTGATCGTCGAACAGATAGCGGGTGTCATTGCGGACATACTTGGCGTCGTAGTCATAAAAGTCCGTGGCCGGAACAATCTGAATTGCTGGCAGGGCACGCTCACCCTTGTCAAAACCACCCACGATTCCCACCGCGATCTCTGATCCCTCGATATATCTTTCGATCATCAGAGTTGCATGGCGAGTATGCAACCGCTTTCGGGCAGCATCCAATTCGGGCCAGTTACGGCAGATCGCTAGGTCAATGCTGGACCCTTCATGGGTGGGTTTGACCACCACTGGCGGCTCAAGACGGGGCTGGTCATCGATTTTCAGGAGTTCAAATGGAGCCGTGGGCAGATTCGAGTCGCATAAGACCCGCTTGGTTCTCGCCTTGTCCATGCACCGAGTGGCGGCGGCGGCTCCACAGCCGACAAACGGAATGCCATGTTGCTCAAGCAGGCGCTGCACCTCGCCACCTTCGCCCCATTTACCGTGTAAGGCACAGAACATTACGTCTCCGGGCCAGCGAAGGAATTGATCGATCGCGCCCAGATGTTCTGGGCCGATGTCGCGTAACCGAACCCGGTGACCGAAAGTGCGCAGAGCCGAGGCCACCTGTTCACCGGATTGCAGGCTCACGTCTCGCTCACAATCGGGGCCGCCGGCAAGCACCATGATGTTCAGTAATTGTGGGTTCACCGTGGTTCGTTCAGGGTTGGCTGTGTGATCCGTAACACCGCCAGTGTAACGGCCCCGGAGCCAGACTAGGCCGTTATCGGCGAATAGGGTGGAGTTGCAGCAATACGCAGCTGGAGTTGGCGGGACGGTAGGTACAGGCCACCTCTCGTGAGGGGCACTGCCACAAACGACGAGGCGCATCGATTCCGGATCCTACTCGTCATTGATGGAAAGATCAGAGCAATTCAGCCAGCACTGAAGGTAATATGTCGTGAGATGGGAGTCAGCAGGTCGGGCACCAGCTTTTCCGTCGCCAGCATTTCACAGTGACCGCTGAGTTCATCAAAAATATGGGTCAGGTTTTCCGTGTCCTGGATTGGTCCATATTGCCGCAACGTCAAAAAAATGCTGATCGGCTCGTTGCGGTACTGTTTGCTTGAGCCTCGCCGGCTCTTCTGGCGTGTCTTGACTTCAAAATAAGCCTGCAGATCTCCCTTTTCCGTCAGCGTGACGCCAAAGACCGGTTGCACGTCCAGCATCTTTGCATCGGGGACCTTCAGCAGGTCCGCCATTGGTGAATCAGCGATCAGTGCCTGGTAGATCACCTCGTCGTGGTTGTCCTTGCATTCGAGATCGAAGCCGAACATCAATTCCACGTAGTCAACGTCAAGTGGGCTGATGGTCAGAAAGTGAGGGGACAACTCCAGTAGAAGTCGGTGAAAAAAATATGCTTCTTCCATAGTCCCTGGGTTGATGTGGCCACTGCGGATACTGGTCCGACGCAGCGATAGCCATTGGTATTCAGCTTCGCGACGGGCCGCTTCCAAGGCCAGTTCGCCGTCGTACCGCCGGAACCGACTGAGAGACGGAATCTGCTTTCGGACTCGATCAAAGAAGTGCAAGATCGTTTCCCGGTCCGAGGGCAGATCCATCTTCAGTGCCAGCTTCTGATTGAGATAGAAATCGGTGCACAAAGCACCAAAACTAGTTGCCATGTCCATTCTCTCGGGTTGGCGAGGGTCGATGTTCATGCCCTGGTGCCGACCTTGTCAGTATAGCCCACATTTCGCACTGCGCGCAAATCCGAGTGGCAAAAAGTGCGGGGTGGCGGCTGAGGTGAAACGACGGCCGCACTTGGGTTGAAATATATCAATTAAGGGCTGAACCACGCATCCTGTTGCTGCTGAGAACGTGATCAATGCAGGCGCTATAGAAGCATAGATGGCGGGAGGAATACTTGGGCTAGTGGGGTGAGATCGTCACTGGTTGACCTTCGGCCATGCTCCGTTTCTCAGCTTCGACAATCTGCATTGATTCGGCGGCGTCTCGAATACTGACCGTGATCGGAGCCTGGTTTGTCGCCACGCATTCGATCAGGTATGCGATTTCGTATTCGTATCCCATGCCTGGCGCCAACTCGATGGGCTGGGGATCCTTTCCAGATTCGATTACCCGTAGCGGCTCGTTTTGGGCCAGATCATAGATAGCAGTGGCTCGCTCGAAGTTGACGGTATACCGCATCTGAAATCCAAATCCATCGCACATGGTCCATCCACCTTCAGCCGAAACCATCGGTCCCTCGCCGTACAGGTACTGGGTCATGATGTGGTCTGGCTCACTGGTGATATGACTGTAGCCTCGGCTGAAAACCGCCTCTGGCATACCGAAACAATGCTTAACAAAATCGGTGTCATGCACGTGCAGGTCGAGCAGGGCGCCGCCACACTGGCTTCCATTGCGATAGAACGATCCTCCGGGGTGCGATGTTACGCGGTGGAAATGCGCTGAGAGCGGCGCGCCGTACCGGCCTTCGCCAATGACCCGCTTGAGCCAGTCCCAACCCGGCCAGAAGCGCATGCACATTCCCGGCATGGACAGTCCAGGGGATTGCTCGGCCACTTCCACTAGCCGTTGGGCCTCGGATGCGGTGCGGGCCACGGGTTTTTCCACCATGACATGCTTGCCCGCCTCAAGTGCCGCAATCGCGTAGTCAACGTGCAAAGGTGTGGGCAGGCAGACATCGACTAGGTCCACCAAAGTGTTGGCGATTAGATCAAGACCTTCGTCGTATAGCTGGGCACTTTCAAGTACGAAGCCGCCTTGCGCTTGGCCCTCGATATTGCCTCCAGCTCGCTGTTTGCCGGAGAGGCGTTCAGGATCCTTGTCGGATACGGCAACCACCTGTACATCGTCGCGTCGGGCATAACAGTCCAGATGGGTCCAGCCCATCATTCCCAGTCCGATGACACCAACTTTGGTCATGATTTTGCCTCCGTGTACGTATTGCGGCACTAGTTTGCGAGCTTGCCCCGGCGAGTGATTCGTCTCCGGCTTACCAGCCTGTTTCGTGTGGTAGACCACGGGGCGGGGGCATGTATCGAGCCGTCGGCTGAAACTCTCACCGATCTGGCGAACGGGGCGGGCTAGTCTGCAAGGATCCGGTCCATTGCTGCACTGGTGCGATCAAGAAGGCCCTCACTCCAAGGCAACATTTCAGCGACCAGGGATTTGTCATATCCGATCCGTTTCAGCGCGGCGATCGTTTCTGGCCAAGGCACGTCTCCTTCGCCCAGATCGCAGAAACTGTAGCTGCCGGTCCAATCAAAATTCTCCTTAAAATCTTTGACATGCACCCGCTTAATCCGCTCTGAGAGCAGTTCGATCCAGTGTGGCGGATGTTGATGGTATCCCAGTACGTTTCCGCAGTCGAAATACACACCAATTCGCTCGCTCTGGAAGCGGTCAATGAACTCGGCCAGTTCCAGTGGGGAGTAGAACAGCCCGTTCCAGACGTTTTCGATGCACAGGTCTACCCCCACGCGTTCGGCCGTCTCCAACAATTGTCCAACGGCATCTCCAGCTCGCTGGACCGCGGTGTCATAGCGAATGACCTGGTCGGGGGTTATTGGACTTTTGACGATGCCTGGGACAAAAAGCATGGCCTGGCAGCCCAGCCAAGCGGCACGTTGCAGGGCCGCAGCGTGCAGATCGATCGACTTGCGGCGCACAGTCGGGTCGTTGCTAGTGGGATTGAAGGCCCAGCTCATTCCACTAGCCAAGGTTTGGACCACCAAGCCGCTGTCTTCGCAGCTGCTTCGTAGCTTCTGGCATTCTGCCTCGGTGGTTTCGGTAGACAGTACTCCCTCAGGGCCAATACATAACTCCACTCCATGGAAACCGCTCTGCTTGGCTTCGGTAAGCGCATCGGTGATGGGGTGGTTATTGGCCAGACCGTCTTTCATCGACCAGTAGCTGATGGATTTGATCATGTGGATCTGCTTTGTGGACTTTATTGTGAGCCGCCGCCAAGGCGCAAAAAATAGCTCGTTGGGTTGGTGCTAGCAAGCTTGTGCCAAGTCACTGATATCGGGGTTTGTACTCACAGCCATGGCTGAGTGGGACTATTTTATTAGAGGCACATACACAGTTCTGACAGGTCTATATTCAAGGGCGCAGCGGATATTTTTCTGGATGAGTCAGACTATAAGTTAATTTATTATATAATCTTACCAGATTAAATAATAAACCGGCACAAATTGCCACTGCGGCTCTTGCAATGATCGCGAATCCGTTGTATATTCTTATTTAGAGGTGAAAGAGGTCGCCGAATTAGGCGGGCTCTTTTCTTTTTGCGCCTTTTGGCTGGGGAAGGCGGTTTAATGGTGAGATGGAGTTGGGCTGAGAGCAGGTTGGTGAAATAGGCAAGATAAATATAGATTGTCCGTTGCTCGTAACTTGTGGTATACTGGTAACATACGTGGTTTGAATCGAAATTTTCTGAGGCACTCTTTTTTTGAAAGGGAGAACACGAACATGCAACGATTCACTTCATTGGTAGCAGCAGGATTGGCCTTTGTAGTTGGTAGTGCAGGTGCAGCATTTGGCCAAGGCACGGCCGATTTTACGCTGACAGAGATTGGAGCCGGCCAGTGGGAGTTGGCTGTTGCGGTCGGTGGCGGCACTTCTGGCCTCTCAGCTTTCAACTTGGACGTTGTTGGGTCAACCGGTGAAATTGACGGCACCAGCTTCACCTACGCGAATATCGCGAACATCAATGCCAGCGGATTCTTCCCCCAGGGCTTCCAGACCAAGTTGTCCGGTGAAATTGGTGCCCCAGACGGCGTTCTCTACAACGCAGCTGGCGCCCAGGTTCTGGCATCGACCGGTGTACTGTTCGGTGTGGGCATGTCGGCAATCAATTCGACCGGTGCCGCTCCCAACAGCGACATCAGCCTCGGCGTGCCGGCGGTGCTGGGAACCTTGAACACGTCCATCCAGATTCCTTTGAGCAATGCTGCGGCTACAGTGGCTCCGGTTACAGTTGACGCCGGCCTCTACTCGCCGGGCGATTCGTTTAACAGCTTCCTTAGTGCAGGTGAGACGACGACCAGCCTGACGATTGTGCCTATTCCCGAGCCAGCCAGTTTGGCCCTGCTTGGCCTCGGCGGCTTGGCCATCGTTGCCCGACGTCGCTAAGTTAAGTTGCGTCAAACAATTGGTACTGCAATCTCCCAAGCCCAGGGTTTAGCCCTGGGCTTTTTGCATGGCGCGGGTATTGGGGGTAATGATAGGTACAAGA
>CAUZOD010000028.1:0-18424 GCA_963581115.1 Phycisphaerae bacterium
ATACCGTTTTGGTTCAGATCAGCGTAAATAGTGATACCGGCCAGACCAGGTTCATTGGGATCTCGCTTCGCATTGCCATTGCGATCTTCCCACTTGGTGCCGTGGATCGATCCCAGCTGGATCTTTTGATTTCCAAAGTCAATACCCTCAATTGCCTGACCAGGGCGAACAACCACACGGTGTGCGCCACTACTCTCTGGGGAATTGATGCGGACCGGGATCACAGGTCCGGTTACGCCGCCGAATTCTGCGTCAACAAACTGCAGATCGAATGCGTGGGGCAGGCCGTCGCCGGTGAACATCACGTCGAATACCGAAGTGTCGCCTCCTCCCCCGTTGACAATCGTGCCTGTCTGGTTCACCAGGTTGACATCTGACACCGACGCAACCACATCGACTTCAATTGCCCGGAACAGGTTGGGCAGAATCGTGATCGAAACCTCCTGATTTGCGGTTTCACCGGCCGGTAATGCCAAATCGATCGTTGCGGGACGGACTTCCGCGAAAGGATCGGAGACCTCATCCTCCAGCGGTCCGGGGCCTGGCGGTGTTGGACCAGACTCATCCCTGGGGAAAGTCTGGGTGAAGCCGTCCGGTACAATTTCGCGAATCATATAAGTGCCAGATTTCAAGTTGCCGAGCCGGTACCGACCACCTTCATCAAAGTCGGTTTCCGGTATGTCCGCCAGAGTACTGGTGTACGGTTCATCTGGATCGAGAATGCCGTTTTCATTCAGATCAGCATAAATCGTGACATCGGCCAGACCGGGTTCGCCTGGATCCCGCTTAGCGTTGCCGTTGCGATCATCCCATTTGGTGCCATGGATGCTGCCTGCGGTGATGGGTTGGTTCCCAAAGTTGATTCCTCTAACCACGTTGCCGGAACCCACGTCGACGACATGGGCTCCATTCTGATCCGTCACAGATATCCACACAGGAATTTCGGCAAATACACTACCGAACCTTGCATTCACAAACTGCAAGTCGAAATGGCGGGAGAATTCATCACCTACGAGCGATATCTCAAAAGTTGAAGTTTCTCCCCCACAGCCATTGGACAAGATACCAGTGTGATTCATGAATGCCACATCCGGATCTGAAACCTCCACGTCTACTTTGAAAGGCCGGAGGCAGAGGGGATGGAGTGTTACCGATACCTGTGTGTAGAATATTTCACTTGGCGCCAGGCTCACATGGATCATTGCAGGGTCAACCGTGGAAAATGCTTTGCGTCTGGAAGCCGCGTCAATTGTTCCACTAAAGGGCAGGTCGGGGAATGTCTGCACGAATCCATCCGGCACGACTTCACGTACCGTGTAGCGGCCCGGTGTGAGGCCATGGAACCCGTACCCACCGCTCTCATTGACAGCGGTATTCGGATTATCTTGTAACGTGACTTTGTAACGGTCATTGGCATCCAAGACGCCGTTGTGGTTCAAGTCGAGGTAAATGACAACGCCGGGCAGGCCGGATTCATTCGGATCTTGTATGGCATTGCCGTTGATATCCGCCCATTTCAGCCCATGGATGGATCCGGGTTGGGGATTAAGAGGCTGATTTCCAAAGTCGATCGCTCCAATCATCTGACCTGGTTCAAGCACGACGTGGTGACCACCGCGATCGATTACAATGTCACCTTCGACGACCAGCGTTTCAACGAAGATGTTTCCGTGAAAAGAGGGGGATGTCAATATCTCATGCAGCGTGGCGACCACCACATATTTCTGTGCGGCCAGGCCGCCGACAAAGATCGTCTCAGTTTGTGGGGAGATCATTTCAGCGCAGATTGTTCCCGCCTGTTTGCCAAACATCTCGACGGTGATCTGGTTACCGTTTACCAAGTGGGTTGTCATGTTCGAGATGATATTGCCGCAACTATCAGGCCAGATCACAGTTAAATCGATCTGCGATAGAATCGTGGCATTGCCCTGGACGGCACTAACACCAGTCAAGTCATAATCGATCGCTACTCCCTGTGCCATGGCGCTGGTGTCGGATCGAATCACTTGTGCGGTGACTCCCGGGTGGGTCTGGAAATGGCTGTCGGGGACAATTTCACGGATGACATAGCTGCCAGGTTCTAGACCCGAAAGCCAATACCGACCACCTTCATCAAAGTCGGTTTCCGGTATCTCCGCCAGGGTACTGGTGTGCGGTTCATTTGGATCGAGAATGCTGTTCTGGTTCAGATCAGCATAAATCGTGACACCGGCCAGGCCGGGTTCGTCTGGATCGCGTTGAGCATTGCCGTTGCGATCATCCCATTTGGTGCCGTGGATCTCGCCCAGTGCTGGCAGATCATCACCACCCCCAATGCCCGGGCTTAAGGCCACATCATCAAGAAAACTATTGGCCGACAGCAGGATTCGTGCTTCGAGTACTTCAAGCTGATAGGATTCACGGTGGGATCGATTGAAAGTTTTGATGATGTTACCTTCCGCTCAAGGTGTCACATCGTATAAAAGGCTCTGCCGTTCGTGACAGTGGGCCTGGAAACGTTTTGATCAGAAATTCGGCCACAAACAAGTACTGTGGACGTGCTGTGTCCGCCAATATAGCACCGTCTATATCCCATGCAATAAGAAAACGAACGTTTCAAGAATAGATTGCAGAGATATATTAAGATTGCAGCAGCGTTTTTTGGTGCACGATTGCAAATGGCGCAACCAGTTGTCGAAACATGGCTTGAGATTGCGCCTGTGCTGATGGCCCAAGTTCCTTTGTGCTTCATGAGGCCATTTCCAGGTCTGCTGACGTCACCAGGTCGTTCGGTTCCGAAAAATGGCAAGCCGCACCAGGTGGAATGTCGCGTCTGTCCTTAATGCCCAACAGATCGATCGTCTCATATGCGCAACCAGGCGGGTTGGTTCGCAATTTCCAAGGCCAGCGGCTGTGTTCGATCATGGCGGCGGATGACCGGATTCGCCAGCTATTGCTATTACCCCATTGTGGGTAGGACATTACACCGCGAGCAACCCTCAGTATTGGCAGATCGGTGGGAAGTGGACGCCAGAGCGAGAGGAGACGGCTCTATGGAGGAGGAAGTATTCGTGTTCTGTACCACAGATGGGGGGACATTTGTGTCGATCAGAATCAGCTTTGCTTTCGTTGTAGTCCAGTGGATTTCGGCCATGCCAAGATGGTATTGGCTAAGACGCTACACAGGGCTGTGAAGGGATTGACAGGGGTATCCAAGTTCTTCGAGCAGGTCGCCCATGACCGATTCCATGCGTTCTAACTCGTTCTCTGAGAAGGTTCCCCCCCATTTATAGTTTTGGGTGTCGATGTTGCTAACCAATTGCTCCAGTGCAGCGCGATCAGGCCATTTCAGGTCACATAGTGCAGCGACCCGTTCTAACGTGTCGGCGGGAGCCGCGCAGAAGTCCTCGTAGCGGAACTGGCCATATCGTTGCGGTGGCAGGTCAGCCGCCAGTGTGCGTGTGTAGGTGACGCACGCTTTCCATTGTTGTGCGACCGATTCAATTGGATCGCAGTGAGAGAAATTTTTCCAGCCTGGCGGCCGGATACCCCACCAGTGCGGCCGCCCCTCGTGGGTGTCGCGCTTGCGGAGCAGCGATAGGGCCACCGCACGGCCATCGCGCACTAGGTGAACAAAGATGGCATCGGGAAAAATTTCATCAATCCAATCGAGGCGTAGACAGTTGCGGGGGTACTTCGAGATGAATCGTGACTTCCCAAAAATCCGTAACTGCGCACGAATCAAGTCGTGGTAATAGCGTTTCTGCTCTTCGATCACATGTTCACGGCGCATTGAATCATCTTCTTCCCGAGCAAAACGGCGCCAGATACGATGGCCTTCGGTGGGACGCGGGTCGGGCCGCACCTTCTGTATGATCCTTGAAAGCACAGCTGATCTTGGGAACTTCTTGCTGTCGTGTGAAGTCCAGCAGAGATCGGGATGGGTAGAGAACTTTTGATAAAAAACGGAAGATCCACTTCGCGGCATGCTGACGATAAAAATGGGCTTGACGATCTGCGGCGTCTTCATCGGGGCGTTCCTCAAGGACCAAAAGGATGGCCACTCATGTTATATGAGCACCCTACCAGAACACAAGATCACAATCACAAGATACGGTTTGGACAGTTGAGTCAGCACGGAGAAACAGGTGCGCTAGCCTTTGAGTGCGCCCAGGCTCAACCCTCGAAGAAACCACCGTTGCAGAGCAATGAAGACGATCAGAACCGGCAGGATTGAGATCATTACTGCCGCCGCCCGTCCCGCTTCATCGGTCGGACTGGCAACCATGTAGTAAGAAATTGCCAAGGGCACCGTCATCTTGGACTCGGTTTCAAGGAAGACGTACGGCCCAATGAAATTGTTCCAGGATCCCATAAAAGCAAACAGTCCCACGGTGGCCAAGGCGGGCAGACTCAGGGGCATAATGATGCGCCAGAAGGTCGACCATTCGCCGCAGCCATCAATGAAGGCGGCCTCTTCGATCTCGCGGGGGACGTTCTTGAACCAGTGGCAGAGCAGGTAGATCGTGAACGCCCCGGCACCGGGGATCATGAATATTGCCAGTGAGTCGTATAATCCCAGGGCGCGATAGAGGATGAACTGTGGGATGATCGCGGTCTGTCCAGCGAACATCAGTGAACTTAGGAAAAACAGTAGCAACCATCGGTGTCCCAGGCATTCCCGCCGTCCAATGGCATAGGCGGCCATCGCCGAAACAATCACGGTGCCGATCGTCCAGACAATGCCAATGAGCGCCGAGTTGCGGAAGGCAACACCCAACTTGCCAGCCCGCCAGCCCAACAGGTAATTCTGCCAATGGAACCGTTGGGGGAAGAAGTCCGGTTGTGCCGGTGACATGACATCACCGAGGACGGGGCATTTCAATGAAGCGGTCAATACCACCAGAAATGGCAGGATCATGGTGGCACAGATGGCGATCAGGAGAGTGTGAATCACCGTGGCACGAATCAGTTTTCTCGGCCGTCTGAGCGTCATTTTAAAACCATAATCCCGGGGTTGGCTCCGGTGCATCTGTGATGCGCCAAGGTACTAGGTGATCTGGATCTTGTTCGATATCTTGAGATTAACCATGGTCAGGATGAGTACGACGAGGGCGAGCACCAGTGACATGGCCGCCGCATAGCCCATGAGCCCGTGGCGGAAACTCTGTTCGTAGATGTGGAGCATCAGGACGAACACGCTCTGGCGGATCAGTGGATTTTGCATGACGATGACCTGATCGAATATCGAGAACATGCCAATAAATGCCAGGATGGTTAGGACGATCCAGGTGGGGATCAGCAGTGGGAATGTCACGTGTCGGAACTTGCTCCAGTGCCCAGCCCCATCGATTTCTGCGGCGTCGTAGAGCGCAGGATCGATTCCGACGATGCTGGCGAGCCAGATCAGCGCCGAGGCTCCGGTCCCCATCCACAAACCGACACATACGAATACGACCCTCGCGATAGCCGGATCACCCAGCCACGCAATGGTTTGCTTGCCACCGAGCGCGAGAATCGGTGCGACGAATTGATCAAACTGGCCATCGGGCTTGAGGAGCCATAGCCAGATGGCGCCAATGATCGGCCAGGAGAAGAGCGAAGGCATGAAACAGATGCACTTGTACACGGTTTGTAATTTCGCACTCTTGACCTCATTGAGAAGATACGCCAGGGTCGGGGCGGGGAATTGTCCCAGAACAAATCCGATCAGGAAAAACTTTATTGTGTTACTAAGACCCAGCCAGAATTTTTCGTCACCGAGAATCTTCTCAAAGTTTTCCATTCCAACGAAGGGAGCTCCGCCTTGGACGAGGGTGGCAATGTTGTGATCGTAGAACGACAGCTTGGCCGCCCAGAGGATGGGAAGATAAGTAAAGATTGAAAAGAGGATTACTGCTGGAAGCAGGATCAGGTAGAGCGCCCCCCGGCCGGGCCGTTGGAATGAATCGAGAACGGATAGCAGTGCCACCCAGAACAGAACGATCGTAGCGATGGCCAGACGGGTGGTCCGGTGCTCGAATGGATCGCTCGGCGACAGCAGGAAGAATATCAGGGCGCTGACAGAAGCGGCCGCCAGTACAAACAACACCGTGCCCGTGAACCGGTCACCGTTAAGATGCTGATACAGCCCGGGGCACAGCAGGGTGGTGCGACTGATGGGTGCGGCAGTCCGGAATAGGTCAACGGGGCGTGTCATTTGGAGGGTAAGCGGTTAATGGGAATCTGATTCCATCGTCGAACAATAGATTGCGTTTCGGCAACGATAATATTGGCTGGGTTTTTACTACCGGTTTCAAGAATTCTCTTGAACCAGTCGTGTGCGGTCTTATGGTCACCACGATCGCGGGAAATTTTGGCCAGAAAGAACCAGGCAACAAGATCCAATTCTCCAAAATATTCGCGACTCGGTGTTTCAGGTAGATGAACGATTCTTTCGGGATGCTCCTTAAGGAAGCGGGAGAGGAGTTCACTGGCTTGCTCCAGGTCCTGCTCGTCATAACAAAGGAAAGCTATTTTTAACTTAGCCAAGGCACCGATAGACAGGTCTGGATAGATTCTCGCAACTTCGGCCAGTAGCGTTCGAGCTGCGGTGACATCAGACATCATGTACGCTGCCACTGCGCGGTCGTAGTGTTGTGTTGCCGCAACTCGGCGCCGCACCCTGTGAGCCGGTACCAGGACCCCCACAACGATGCCCAGGGCGATCGCCACACTGACCAGAACTCGGACAGATACAACGCGTCTGGGCACTCGAGTCCTCATTTCGGTTCTGTTGCCTGTGGTCATAATTTGCCCCAATTCCTGATTGACAATTCCACGATTCAATGCGTGCCACTGAATTCAGAGTCTAAATTTTTCCTGACTTTTTCTGCGCCATGATGTTCTGAAATTTCCTTTCCGCCTCGTCAAGTGTTGTTTGCGCGGTGGGATAAAGATCGTTGTAGTAGTCGACGATCACCTCGCAGATCGCTGTCGCAACCTCGGGCCACGCCGACATGAGAGGTGTGCGAATGATGTGTTGTTCTACCGGAAGGACTAAGGCTACCTGTTCGGCATCGAGTAGTGACCTGGCGGTAACATCATTTCGGATCATTCGCCAAGGTGTTTCATTGGAGAACAATCCGAACTGTCCGAGATACTCGCCTCGCTGGATAGGTTGGCCGCGGCGATCAAGGATTTTCTTCAACCATTGCTTAGAGAAGAAGTACTGGAGGTATTTCCAACTGTCCAGTTTTTTGGAGCTGGACTTCATCATGCATCGCATTCGTGTCAGGTATGTCACCGCACCGTAGATGCCGCGATCGCGGGCCTGCTCATCCAGCCAGAGAAAGGGGACGAGCTGGACCTTGTCGGCCATGCCATTTTGATCGGCAACGAGATCAAACCAATCGACGAAGACGGGGCCAGTCATTGCCGCCTGCTGATTGGCAAAGAACCGGTATGTTGCCGATGAAGGGCCGCTACGGACCATTACGTCCTTGCCAAAGAGACCTTCCTTATAGCATTGCTTGATGAAGTCGAGAACTGAGGCAGCTTCCGGGGTATTGAACGCGGGTACATAGTTCCGGTCATCATCGAGGCGATACCACGGTGCCCGGACCGCAAACATGAATGGCGCGAGGCTATAGAGGTGGCCACCGCCACGGGTCTGCATCGTCAACTCATAGCCATAGGTGTCGGTTTGACCGTTGCCATCGGGATCGCCATGGGTACAGGCCCGCCAGAGTTCCCGGGCTTCGGCAAAAGTTGTTGGCGACTGGAGCCCGAGCCGCTCAAGCCAATCGCGGCGCACCACGAAGACGCCCGGTGCGTTCTCGTGGACGGGAAGACCGAGGATCTTGCCATCACGGCCGCGGGAAGCATCAAGAAGCTGTTTGTTGAACTGGCCTTCCTGATAGTCGCTCCACTGTTGAAGGTATGCATCAAGCGGTTCGATCAGCCCCTGCTCATCAAAAAACGCCAGCTGTTCACGTGATGCGATCACGACGTCTGGCCCCTCACCAGCGATCTGGCTGGCAATATATTTTTCGATGTCATCGCCCATGAAGATCCGAGTGACCAGTCTGATATCCTTCCAGCCCTGGTGCCGGGCGAACTCTTGAAACTGGGCTTCTTCGATGGTATCCCAAGAGGTGGGACCGCCTCCGGCGTCTGAGCCGGCATTCATGGCAGTCTTAATCGTGGTGTGTGTGGCTGACCCGCTTGCAAATTCGCCGAGCCAGGTTAATCCGATCCAGACGATGGCTGCGGCCACCGCACCGCAGGCCAGGAATCGGATCAGGGAAGTGCTAGATCGCATCATTCGTCAAGGACGAAAATAGGCAATGGATTTAGGGCGTCGCTGCGTGGTATCGGCTACTGGGCCGTGAATCCACCGTCCACTGCCAAGGAGGCTCCAGTGATGTAGGAAGCTTCATCGGAGGCCAGGAAGACAATAGCGTAAGCAACCTCGCGGGGTTCGGCGTAGCGTGGCATCGGCATCATGGCCTTTTCCTTCTCCGCGGTTTCTTGGCTTTTGGGATCAGACAGTTCGCGGCGCATCATGGGCGTGTCCATGCCTCCGGGCAGAATGCAGTTGACCCGGATCCCATAACGTGTGAAATCAATAGCAACCTGGCGGGTCAACTGCAGAATTGCGCCTTTGGTGGCTGCGTAGATGCCTTGTGTCGGCAACCCGACCACCGAGGAAATCGAGCCGACGTTGACGATCGATCCTTTGGCTTGTTGCTTCATGACCGGGATGACGTGCTTCATGCACAGCGTGGGACCACGCATGTTCACTTCCATGCAGCGATACCACACTTCGTCGGGCAGGTCCGTCACGGTGTAGTTGTAGCCAGCGCCACCGACGGCTGCATTGTTTACCAGCACGTCGATACTGCCACCCAGTTCAAGGGCGGCGCTGACGGTCCGCTCGACATCGGGCTCCTTGGTAACGTCGGCGATCACCGCGACAGCGCTGCCCCCATCGGCTTGGATCTGGTCGGTGACCCGTTTGGCGTCCTCGGCACATTGGTCCATCACCACCACTTGGGCACCTTGTTCGGCGAACAGGAAGGCCGTTGCCTCACCCAATCCGGCGCCACCCCCGGTGATGATACAGGTCTTATCCTTGAGTCGATCGCTCATGGTGTGACAGGATAACAGGACAATTGCCAGAAGCCGAAACTGGGTCTCGACCCGCTACCGGCCCCACCCAAAATCAGGAATCGCGAGTTAAAAGATCAAACATATCAACCTGCCTTCATGACCGCCCGATGACCGGCTCAATAAA
The DNA here is from genome assembly GCA_963581115.1 of Phycisphaerae bacterium. Classification (GTDB taxonomy): domain Bacteria; phylum Planctomycetota; class Phycisphaerae; order Phycisphaerales; family Phycisphaeraceae; genus CAUZOD01. Next base: position 9,257 of record CAUZOD010000028.1, read on the forward strand.
CTGCATCGCGATATCGCTATCAGGTCGCAAGAAATCAAAGTCACAGCCCTCGTTGGCCTGCAGGACATGATCGATGTAGAGCTTGGGGTAACCGCGTAGATGTTGTTGTGGTGGTGCGGTCCATTCAGCCAGGCGCCGGTTCAGTTCATCATCATCGATCATCAGGTCCAGACGCCGTTTGGGTACGTCAAGGCAGATGGGGTCACCGTTGCACACCACCGCCAGGGGGCCACCTGCCGCCGCCTCAGGTGCAGCGTGTAGGACGACGGTACCGTAGCAGGTACCACTCATACGCCCATCGCTGATCCGGACCATATCCGTTATCCCCTGCTTCAGCAGCTTGGCGGGCATGGGCATCGAACCCCACTCGGGCATGCCGGGCACGGCGAGTGGCCCGATATGGCGCAGCACCAGAACTGTTTGCGGCGTGACTGGGAGGTCATCACGGTCTATCTGCGCAATCATCTGCTCGAAGCTGTCGAATACCAGTGCCGGCCCGGTGTGTTCGAATAGATCACTTGTAGCAGCCGAAGCCTTGAGCACCGCACCCGCAGGGACCAGATTTCCACGGAGGCAGGCTAGGGCTCCCCCGGATGACAGTGCAGCGTTACGGGGGCGGATCACGTCATCATCACGGCAGGTGGCGTCTGCGGCGATTTGCCCGATCCGGCGCCCTGAAACCGTCGGGCAGTCGCCGTGTAACTGATCGGCCAGAGCGGCAAGCAGGGCAGGTACACCGCCGGCGCGGTGTAGATCTGCCAGCAGGTACTTACCTGAAGGAGTGAGATTGGTCAGTAGCGGTGTTTGTGATGCGATTCGATCAAACAACGATAGTGGCAACTTGATACAGCGCCGTCCGGCGATGGCAATCAGATGGATAATGGCGTTGGTTGATCCCCCGCAGGCCATGCACACACGAATGGCATTCTCAAGGCTCTCCCGGGTCAGAAGTGCGCTGGGCCGCAAATCCTCTCGGACCAGCTGTACAATCCTGGCCCCGGCCTCTACGGCTGCTTCGATCCGCATTGGATCAGTTGCCGGAATGCTACTTGTGCCCGTGGGCATTATGCCCAGAACTTCCGAGATCGCGGTCATGGTCGAATTGGTCCCCATCTCATTGCAGGCACCATGTGAGCAGGCCACACAATCAAGGACCTGCCGCCAGGTCTGCTGGTCGATCTTTTCAGCCCGGTAGGCGTCCCATTGCTTCCACATATCGGTGCCACAGGCGAACGGTTCACCTTCCCAGCTACCAATATCCCGTGGCCCCCCGCAGAACTGGATTGTGGGCAGGTTGCAGCTAGCCGCAGCCATCAGTTGTGCGGGCGTGGTCTTGTCACAGTTGCATAGTAGGACGGTCCCATCAATGGGATAGCTGCGAAGCGTTTCCTCTACCGTCATCGATACCAGATTGCGATAGAGCATGTCGGTGGGCTTGCACAGTTCAGCGCCCAAGGGCATGGTGGCGAACTGCATTGCGATACCGCCGGCAGCTTCAACTCCACGCCGGACCGCTGCAGCGAGGTCGTCAAATCCATGCTCACAGTTGTTCAAGTCGCTGCGCGGATTGCAGATACCGATGATCGGTCGATCACCCAGATCGTAGGGATCATGCCCCAGCAGTTTCAGAACACTGCGATGTCGCATAGCGACATCATCGCTGCAGTCGAACCAGGCACGGCTGCGCAGGGTCAGGTCTGCACTGCTTGTGGGACCAGTGGTGGAATTGTAGGGAGAGGGCGGCATAGGAGGTCCGGGCCGATGTCATGTCGTAGAGTGCGCGGAATTCAATTCGTATGATAGGGATGTTGGCGCACATGCACATCACGAACCACGATTGACGGGGCGTTCATCGCAGATCGATCCAGATCATTACCCAGGTGATTTTTAGAAACTCAGCGCCGGTGACGGGCCAAGGCTACCAGGCCCAGTAACATCAAGCCGCCAGCCGCTGGTTCTGGTACCGCGGCCGGGCTGGCCACAACACCGAAATTCTGCTGTACTGAAATTAGGTCGGCTCCGGTAACCAGGCAGTCCTTGTTGGCGTCGCCAAAGCCCTGTCCATCGCAGCTAGGATCACTGGGATACACAGTGCCGAAGTTCTGCTGCACCGCGATCAGGTCACCACCGGTGACCTGATTGTCATTGTTGGCGTCACCAGTAAGGCTGGTGGGACCAACCACGACCTCGACGGGTAAGCCGATGGAAACGTATTCCAGCAGCATGGTGCCACCCTGGTCAATCTGGGAACTGTTGTTGCCCAGATTCCCAAACCATTCCAATGACCCAGGTCCGGAAACGTAATTTCCGATTAGCCCGTCGTTGATATACAGGTCGAGCGTTCCATCACCGAGGTTGTGGGCCACTATTTTTGTAGGCACCCCGGGATCAAACTCCGGTCCGACAAGACCAATGTAGCCTTCGTTGCCGTCAGCAGAAATCTCAGCTTGTATTTTACCGTAGGTCGTGTCAGCGGGCTTGGCCTCGATGCGGATCAGTGCTCGTTCTTCGCCATTGGCAAAACCAATACCGTCTAGCAGCGTAGCGTTTTCACCATTGATCACGTCCGGAATACCGTTCGTATCGATGATCCAGCTCAACTCAGCAGCGTATTCGGTGTCTACCGCAGGGCCATTGTCCAGTTCAACACGGAATTCCTGTTCGGTATCCGGCTGATCGCCCACCACGTTAAAAAAGACACCTTCTCGGCCTAAGTGGACGAAGAATTCCGGATGGGAAAAAGCAGGGGCGATGACCTCGGTACCGGCACCCGTGGGATTGAATGAACCGGTGCTGGGTATGGTTCCACCCACTTCAGGCCCGTCGAAGGTGTCGAAGAAAATACTGCCGTCGGACCCGATTGCGCCATAGGTGGTGGTGCCAAAAGCAGTGAATGCAACAACTACAGCTATTGCCGCTATGACAGAAATATGTGGTGTGTGCATGGGCCGATTCGCCGGTTCAGGTTCGCTATTAATTTTTTGCCGGTATTTTCAGTATGAGCGATCGTTATCGCTGACGCCGAAGTGCCAACACTCCTCCCATGGCAAGCAGGGTCAGGCTTGCCGGTTCGGGCACCGGAGCGTTACTGGTATTTACTGGCAGCCCGACAGACACCTCATGCAGAAGGGCACTGGTGAAACCGATTCCACTACCGGAACTGTTGTTCCCAAAATTTCCTACCCACTCCAGATCACCGGAACCGGCCGGATAGTTGCCGATCTTCACGCCATTGACGTACAGGTCCACGGTGCCGTCATAGCAGTCAAAGAAACAGTTCTCTTGTTCAAAGTCCAGAAGGGTGCCGTCGCCGAGGTTGTGGGCGGCAATGGTCAATATTTCCCCTTTGTTTAGGACGACCCCATCAATGATACCGGCGGAAACCGCGGCGATCTGGACGTTGCCATCGCGCAGGATGCGATCGAGTACGAAGTGCGGCCCGGTGATGTCGGCTTCGGTGTCCTCAGGGAAATTTGGGGGCTTGGCTTCGAGCCGCGGAACGATTGCCCGGCCATTATTGGTATTCTCATGATCCATTAACAGTGTTGCATTTTCGAATCGGACTTCCGAGTAAGTTGTGGCGTCACCACCGGTATTCCCAAAGTTTTGCTGGACCGATATCAAGTCTGCGCCAGTAACGTCACCGCTGTCATTGGCGTCGCCCATGAGCGGTACGGCCCCGACCTTGCCAAAATTCTGTTGGACGGATATCAAGTCCGCACCGGTAACTGAGTTGTCCTTATTGGCATCGCCGGAAAGCAATGTGCCTGGGAACGCATCGATCTCCCACACTACCTCGATCACGAATTCGGTATCGGCAGGCAGGGGAACTGCCAGTTCAGCGCGGTATTCATTGGCTCCGCACTTTGCCCCGGTTTCACAGACCCGGTAGTCAAAGAACGCGCCTTGGCGGTCGAAGTCGACCACCATTGCCTCCGCGTTGACGCTGGTGCCGCCGGTGGGGTTGAAGGTTCCAACCTTGATATCCGGGTAAAGGGGGTCCGGCATACCGATGGAGCCGCCATCAAATGTTTCAAAGAAAAAGCTTCCATCAGAAGAAACGGCTTCTGCATCGTAAGTAAATCCAGCAACAGCTACGATCATTGCCATCACGGCAATTGTTTGGCACATAGTGTTCATCAGTTGATTCTCCAATCCCCCGGGTTGGGATAGATTGATTCAAAGCACCCAAATTACCCAAGGCACCACTTGTGTGTGCTCGTACTAACCGCAGCTTAATTGTACCTCGTGGTAACGGACACTGTCAATAGAAAATAGATGCTGATTTAAGTGATTACACGTGGATTTAACGGTTTGGTGGTGGCTGGATTTGTTTTGCTTTGGCGTTGGCAGGAACAATGCCAGGTTCTTCAATTGCGTTGAAATGCAGCCAATCAGGCCAGCATGGTACCAGGCGATCCCCTGCATCATGCGGGCGAAGTGTGTTCGATCAGGACCGTCTGCAAACCAGCAACAGACAAGTGCCCAAGAGTATTGATGTCGCCGGTTCAGGTGCCGGAGCGCCGGGCAATGTCAGGGTGGTGCCGAAATTCTGTTGCACAGCGATCAGGTCCTGGCCACTGACCTGACCATCGTCGTTGGCGTCTCCTAACAAAACTCCATCAGCTGTTCCGGTATTACCGAAGTTCTGCTGCACGGCGATTAGGTCCAGCCCGGAGACCAATCCATCGTTATTGGCATCACCCATTAGAAGTGCGAGCGTGGGAAAAGTCACAGAAACACTGTGCAGAAGGGCACTGCTGAATCCCATGCTCGGCGTATTGTTGCCCAAGTTGCCCAGCCAGTCGAGTTGGCCGGCTCCAGCGATGTAGTTGGCGATGAAGGTGTTGTTGACATAGAGATCAAGGGTGCCGTCACCTAGATTGTGAGCCCGGATGGTTATCTGATTCCCCTTGGTCAGCGTTAGATTGGGAATGACACCGATATAGTTTTCCTCGCCATCTGCCGAGACTTCCAGAACATACCTGTTTGAATTGTGATTGGGATCGGACTTGGCTTCGATACGTATCAGGGCCCGCTGTCCACCACCCTCGAAGCCTGTTCCGTTCAGCAGAGTGGCATTTTCGTGACGAATCGTGGACCCGGCATCCACCGTCCACACCACCTCAGCGGTGTATTCGTCGGTGGCTGCTGGCGGTTCGTCCGGTTCGGCGTGGTATTCCTGTTCCGAGGGCTGCTGCTGACCGTGAAGTAGGTAACTGAAATACACGCCTTCTCGTGCATCGTCATAGAAATGTCCGTTTCCTAACAGTACGCTCTGGCCACCGATCGGATTAGACCCGCCACCACTGAGGTCAAAGGTGTCGGAAAACGCAGTCGGCACAGGCGCAACATCCGGTTGGTGTGCATCCTCATTGGCCTGCAGATACAGTCCCATCAGGGGAGTTGGTGTGGTGTCTAGGAACCGGGACCGCTCACCATAGAGCCAGGCGTATTCGTCCGAGACCGCCAGTGCATTGCGGACCGCGTCCTCGTGTTCCAGCGGATTTCGCAGGTTCTCGGTGGCGTCAGTATCACTCCAGCCCGGGGGAGCATCGGCAAAGATACCGGTGGCAAAACTCCACTTGTCCTGCAGTATTTGATCGAAATTACTTCGATTCAGGTACTGCTGAAGGGTGCTGTCACGAATGGTGGTGAAGCTGGTAAGCTTTGAAAGGTTGTAGGTGGCCTCGCTACCGGCGATTAGTTTTGCGTTGTCATCGAGGCCCAGAAGGATGCCATCGATGAAGGATTGGTAGAGATTTTCCTGGACAAGCAGCGATCCGATTGGTGGCCTGTGGATTGCGGGGATAAGCCATAGCGTGATACCCGGGAATTCGGTGCTCAGTGCATGAGCGTACTGGGCACCACGCTGTAGTAATTTCGTTTTGGATTGTTCAAAAGAAAAAGGCTGGCTGTATCCACCTAGAAGATAGCCGCCGGTGGCATAGGCGCCGTAGTCGAAGGGGTGATACCAGGGCTCGGATCCGTGGTGGTCGTACTGCTCGGTATCCAACAATACTCCTTTGAACCCCAGTTCTTTTGCGACGCGAGCCTGGACGCCTACATTGTGAAGTATCGTTGCCCAGTGGTCGTCATTGAACCAGTCTTGGCTATCTACCCGGGAGGGGTTGTCCCACGGTGCCATGGACGAGTGAAGGAAGTTATCCGTGAACCGGCCCCAGTCCTGGGCATTGAGTGTCGCGATCTCGTCAGTGAACTCTGAGTAGTCGCGCTGCGCTTGGACATTCCACCACTGGGCACCCATGTTGGTAAAGCCCTTGCTCGGATCATTGCTGGCGATGGTGATGGACATGCCCTCAAACCCGGCATTTTGCCAATCCGCAAACTTATCCGGCAGATTTGTGGCGGCGGCGGCCCATGAGGCAGCTCCATTCAGGGTTGTGACGAACATCTGGCTATTGGTCTCGGAGGCGATACGGATCAGTTTTTTCCCGGTCGGATCGATGATCTCGGCACGGACCGCAGCAGTGGCACCGGACAGGATGCCAATCAGCAGGGCAAAGGCCAGGGCCAGTGGCCTGTATCTTCCCAGAGCGGGTGTGTTTTGATGGGCTTGAAATGCTGGCATAGAGTCACCATGCTTCGATCAAGTGATCGGAGGCGAAAACTACGGATTCACTTGTTCGGGTCACAAATTGAAGCCACGTGCTACATCTTTCGTGACCTAGGGGGGGGGTGATATTGGGTAATTATACGTCAGTCAAAGAGTAGGGTCAAAGATTTCTAGTACGTGAAACAATCAACCTGGGCCGAGTGTATCGATAAATAAGAAACGAGCGGATCCCGTTGCCGGGATCCGCTCGTGCGTTATACAAAATTTACAAAGTGAAGAGAACCGCTTAGCTGCGACGACGCAGACCAATCAGGCCAGCGATGCCCAGCAGTGCCAATGTGCTCGGTTCGGGAACACCAACGGAGACGTATTCCAGAATTCCTTCACCGCCGGCCCAAGCGCCGATACTGTTATTTCCGAGGTTGCCAACCCACAGGAGATCTCCGCCTCCGGCAGTGGTGCTGATAGCAAAGGCATCGTTGATCCAGATATCGATCGTGCCGTCACCTTTGTTGTGAGCCACGATTTTGGTTGAAGTATCATAATCATTCTCAGGTCCAACCAGATCTGTCCCGATGTGGGCTCGCCACTTGCCTGTACCTTCATCCGCAGGCCAATCTGATGTCTTGGCTTCGATACGGACCAGCACACCAAGCTCCTCACCACCATAGCCACTCATAATGGTAAGATTCTCTTGAAGGGCCTGGAAATTGTCCTTGATGATCCAGCTTGTCTCAACAATGTAATTGTCGGAGGCTGACTGGGCGTCATTCTCGGCGAATTCAACACGGAATTCGTGCTCAGTTGGCCCTGTGCCGGCCACGCCTCCGCCAGCAGCACATACCGAGTTAACAAAAACGCCGCCATCTGCTTGACCGAAACACGCAGTAGAGTCGTCGGTGACCATAACACTGGTACCTGAACCGGTCGCGTTTCCATCAAAGGTGTCAAAGTAAATACTGCCGTCCGAACTCGGTGCGGCATATACGGATTGCCCAAGGCCAACAACTGCTGCAGCCGATATGGCCATAAGTAACGCTGTGACTTTCATGCGATTCTCCTTTTCCGACGTTAAAGATGTCTGGGGTATCTTGTCCCTCACTCGCATCAACTACTAAATAGGCTCACTACACTACACCATAATAAGCCGCCAAATAATGTTCGATGGCAAGTATAACCTGACAGCTGCTTGCTGTTCAAGGGTTTTATTGCAATTGAGGCAGATTTTTCACATTATTTGCGCAAGCCACATGCCTTATCTATTACATATACACACATGGTCCGCCCAGTGCAGGAACTTTGGTGCATGTCGATAATTTAGGGTGCCTAGGCAGTTTGGGCGGAACATGGGTGGCCCGATCTGGGCGAATTCAGTGATCCGGAGCAACATCCTGCCGGTTGCGGGAGCTGATCAGCACCCGTGCCGGGCAGGCATCACCACCGGTGATCTTCAATGGCAGGGCGATGATTTTCACGGGGCCGGCGCTGACTTGTGATAGAACCACTGATTCCAGGATTGCCACTGCATTGCACAGCAGGGTCCGGTGAGTTGTTTCCAAGTCGGCATAGGGGCAGATCGAGTAATAGTCGATACCCACCAACTTGCAGCCTTTCTCGACAAGATAAGCCGCGCCGTCCGGCTCCAGACCGACGTAGTCGGTGTGAAAGGTTTTGTCTCCAAGCCGTTTGGTATTGCGGGTTTTGAACAGGACTCGCTTGAATTCTCCCTCGGGAATGCGCTGAACGTCCGCGAGCCGAATCAGATCCGGTGCATCAACCTGTAGTACCCAGGCCGGACCAACAAAGACATCAACGTCCATCTCGTCGATACGCTGGCCTTGTTCGTCAAAGTGATAAGGCGCATCAATGTGGGTGGTGTTGTGTGAACCAATCTGAATCCGGGACTCGTTGCACACCTCGCCTTTGCTGATCTGACACGTGGGCGCAATATCAATCGGATCGTCTCCGGGCCAGACCAGTGAGTCCTTGGAAATGGGTAAACTAGCGTCAATCCAGTGTGTCATCGGTCACCTTTGTTTGAAGCCAAAACAATAAAAATCAAGTCCACTGTACCTAGCCCACACACGCAGAAACTGAATCGGTGAGCACGGTCAACCCTTCCTCCAGTGCATCTTTTGGAATAGTCAAGGGCGGCCCTATTTTAACTGAGCCAGAGCCATGGGCATAGAAAAGCATCAGGCCATTTTCGATCGCACAATCGGTGACACGCTGGGCCAATTCGGTATTTGGCTCACCGCTATCCGGATGGATAAAGATGATTGCATGCACCATGCCGCGTCCAAGTACATGACCGATCTGATCGGGGTACCGCTGCTGGATTTTCTGCAAGCGGTATTGGACAATCTTGCCCTTGTCCGCAGCGGCAGCGACCAAGCCCTCTCGCTGTATTACCTCCAGTGTCGCCAGGGCCGCAGCACAACTCATGGGATTGGCCGTGTGGGTGGAGGATAGGTGACCCGGTGCGGCCAGATCCATGAGCGGGCCACGACCTAGCACCGCTGAGAGCGGAAGGCTGGAACTGATACCCTTGCCGCAGCAGACCAGATCGGCGTCAATGCCATAGTGTTCGT
>CAUZOD010000029.1:0-17978 GCA_963581115.1 Phycisphaerae bacterium
AGCAGGGGCCAGGTCATCATCACCTATGTCGCCTCGCCGATGGACAACCCCGATCCCCCGGGAAGGCTCGGTCGTAGCCGCATGTCACTCAAAGCCACCATCGGTGATGTCGAGGAGTTCTACAGGCCCGACTGATGCAAAGGGAAGTATTGGATGAACCTACAGCAACAAGTCTTTTGCACCAAGTCCATCTTGGTCCCCCTGACCGCCATCGACTGGCAGAGCAGTAAAATCCCAGATGGAACGGCAGGCCTGCGATCGATGTTCCATTTTCTACAGATCCAACCCTAACTCGAATAGTGATTGAAACATGCCCCTACCGGTTCGGCTCCATCGCACGAAGTCTCATCACATCCAAGGACTATATCCCCTATGTGGAAATTCATAGCACAACTGACGATTTGTTTTTCTCTGATGCCATCCGGGAACATGTTAGCGCAGGTGACACTGTCTGAGTCGGACGCCTTCCGCGATGTCAAGATCCTGAACAATTTCTGCTGGGAATTGCTGAACTTGGAGGAGCCTGCAGGCTTAGACCAAACGGTGCGATTCTCGGTCCCGATCGACCGCTGGATATTTATCCAAACGACGGCGGAATCGTCCGAGCTTCACACTGAGGCCCGGATCAATCTTGGCTTTAATCATGAACCCCTTCTGGTCCACACCCAAAGCGGCAATGAGGAAGCCATGTGCTTCCTGACTGCCGGCACCTATACGCTCAAACCACAACTCCGGGGTGACACGAAAATCACCCGCATCATCGTCCGCGCTATCCCTGCGCTGCAATACGCTCTGTACGGCGAATCCTGCCACGTGTACCCCTACGGACCATACGATTGGGACTTCCTCGAAAAATATATCCTCGCCGATATCAATGTCATGATCAGCAACCGGCACGTGGCGCCCAGGCCGGCGCACATCGGTGCATGGAAAGCCCAGGGCCGCCGCTGGATCGATGACGCCACTGCCGCATTTCACCTGCTCAAGCGCGATGAGAAAGGGAATATGTACTTCGACGGAAGTCACCAGGAAGCGGTCGATGCAATTTACGACAACTGGGCCCGTCGAACCTGGGCCCTGCGCCATCACCAGGTCGACGGAATCATTATCGATGAGATCATCGGCCGCAATGTATCGGTCTATGACGCCTACCGCGATGCGGCCGCCCGCCTATACGCCCATCCCCTGTTTCTCGGCAAGACCGTCGACCTTTATGTGGCCACGAAACTTCTGTTCGAAGATGCACGCGGCAAAGAGTTGGCTCAGTTCTGCGTTGACCATGGCGGCTACCTTGCCCAAGAGTGGTATCTGCAGGAATTGCCTTCCGAGGCAGAAGCTCAGGCTAGAATCGATGAGATCTTTGCAACCCAGATGCGCCAGTGGGAAGCAACTCTTCCCGGAGTAACACCGCGCATCGTCGCCACTTTGGCATGTGAAACCGCCTATCCAGAAAATGCCGATCGCTATCCGAACGTAGATTTTAAGGTTTTCATGGACATGCAGATGCACACGCTGGCGACAGGACGTGAATTCTTCGCCCTGGGTGGATTTCAATGGTACAAGTCAGGTTATACCGATGAAGAAGTCATGCGCTGGTCAGCGCGCCTCTACCGGCATTACTGCATTGAAGGACATCGGAACCGGTTGACTCATGATCCGTACGAATTATCTCACATCGCCAATCCGGACTTTGCCGAAGGCACCGCGGGTTGGCAGATTCACCCTGCCACTACCGGTAGCGTCGAAACAGAACACTACCAGGGCTATGGCCGGTTACAGGGGCGATGGGGCAAGAACATGGGTGATCAGTTTCTACTCATGCGGCGCAGCCCCGACCGCCCCAATGTCTTCAGTCAGGACATCAAATACCTAGAACCAGGCCGCCTCTATGTCATGAAAATGATCAGCTCCGATTACCAGGATCTCCTAGAAGGCAAATCGTTCAAATCGCCAAATGCCGTTTCGATCACGATCGATGATGCCGATGTCCTGACCGAACCTGACAAATCTTTTCAATTCACCTATCAGCACAGCTTTGGCGACAAACGAGATAAATTTGATGCAGAGCACCCCTATTGGATGAATCTCCACAGGCGAATCTTTCGTGCCTTGAAGACTACCGCAAAACTCACTGTAACTGATTGGCAGAATGCCCAAGGGCCAGGTGGGCGCAACGGACAGGAATTAATGTTTAATTTCATTCAGATCCAGCCCTATCTTGAGTAGCTGACAACACATGCTTCTATCAGCTCTGCCAATCGTGCTACTGTGCGCAACCGCTCCCAGCCAATTTGCCGACAGCGAACAGGCCCAACCTCCATCACAATCTGATGCAATCACGTTCAATCGGCAAATCGCACCCATCATTTTCGAGAACTGTGCCGCATGTCATCGTGCCGACGAAGTTGCGCCCTTTTCGCTCTTGACGTACAAGGATGTCAAGCGAAGAGCAAGACAGATCTCTGAAGTGACACAAAGTAGATACATGCCTCCGTGGCTGCCCGAGCCACGGCACGGAAAATTTATCGGCGAGCGACGCCTCACCGACCAGCAGATCCAGGCGATTCAGCAGTGGGTCAAAGAGGGATCTGTGGAAGGTGACCCATCAGACTTGCCGCCATCGCCGCAGTTCGCCGCGGGTTGGCAGTCGGGAGATCCGGACCTGATTATTGAGGCGCCACAGGCATATACACTTCAAGCTCAAGGAGAAGATGTATTTCATAACCTTGTGCTGCCAACCACAATCGGATCGATGCGATTTGTTAAAAAAGTTGAACTGCGACCAGATAATCGTAAAGTCGTACACCATTTCAATCTTCTGATCGACACGTACGGCGAATCACGTGTCCTGGATGAGCAACAACCTGAACCTGGATTCCCCGGCATGGAGAGCCTTGATCAAGCCCATCACCCTGGTGGCCACTTCGTGTTCTGGAAGCCAGGAAGCCCGCCTTACTCCGGGCACAAAGACAAGGCTTGGCGACTTGACCCAGGCACGAACCTAGTACTGAACATGCATCTTCTTCCCACTGGAAAGGTGGAGAAAATCCGGCCTAAAGTCGGCTTGTACTTCACCGACTCTCCACCAGAACCGCCGCCGTTTTTTCTCCTGCAATTAGAACATGACGGCAATCTTGATATCCCGCCCGGCGAATCTGACTTTGTGATTACCGACGATTTCAAACTACCGACTGATGTAGAGGTGTTCGGCATATATCCGCACGCGCACCTTCTGGGGAAGGATCTGCAGGGCTATGCGACGCGGCCAGATGGCACAAAAGAGCCACTAATCTGGATCAAGCAGTGGGATTGGAACTGGCAAGCAGTTTATCAATATCAAACACCCATCCATCTGCCCAAAGGCTCCACAATTTCAATGCGTTTTTCCTATGACAATTCTGAGGAAAACCCACGCAATCCAAACCGACCGCCACAACGCGTCACTGCTGGAAATCGAACCACCGATGAAATGGGGCACCTCTGGATTCAGGTACTGCCACGATCTGAAGCGGACTTTGTCCTCCTACAACAAGCGATGGCGCGTCATCGCTTGGACAAATATCCCCATGCGATCAATCCCCGAAATAACCTGGCCGCCTCACTAATGGAACAAGGCCAAATCAAGGAAGCGATCGTGGTGCTTCGCCAAGTGCTCAGCATAAATCCTGACCACCCCAATGCCATCTTTAATCTTGCCATCGCAATGAAGACGATCGGAAAATTGGATGGAGCCATACACCAATATCGAAGATACTTGACCATGAAGCCCCGCAATGCGGAAGCGATGTACCAATTAGGGCTAACATATGAATTGAAACAGGAATTTAACGCCGCACTACAGCACCTTAAAAAAGCCATACAGATTAAACCTGCGTTTGTAGACGCGCACTTAAGCCTTGGAAGAATACATCAGAAAATGGGGGATCCTGTTGCAGCAATTGAAAATTTCCAGAAAATCATACAGATACAAAGCGATCATGCAGAAGCTCATTACAATCTGGGCGCTACTTTCGGAACTACTGGGCAAACGGAGGAATCACTACAGCACTTCCGTGAAGTAATCCGTTATCTCCCAAAGAATCCGGTCGCATGGGACGCCGCCGCAATAATCTTGGCTACGTCCCCCAATCCGAATCTGCATGACCCACAGGAAGCAATCCGCTGTGCCCGACGTGCTGTGGAACTGACCCGGCGTCAGCACCCGCAACTCCTGGGCACCCTGGCAGCGGCCTATGCCGCTGCCGGTCAGTTTGACCAAGCGGTGTCGACCGCCGAAATTGCCCTCAAACTTGCCAATACTTCGGGCCTGACACATATGGTCGACCTTATTCATGAACAACTCAACCTCTATAAGGCCGGCAAGCCATACATTGAACATCGGCTACAGCCATGACGAATATTGTCCCTTGCTGAAAAATGCACTCGCACACATGCTCGCGATGAAACGATCCATGGCCATGTGCTATTCCATCGACTTGTAAAATTAAGTGCGATCCCGCCACTGAACCCGCCCCCCGATGAACCTGATCTGATCACACAAGGCCCTGTCATGCGAATCCAGCTTTCTGAAAAATTCTTCGGGATAGGATCTTTCGGTCAAGACAGCTCTATCTGCACTAGCCGTCAATGCGAAGTTTCCCGGTGCGCCCTTCGTTCAGATACCCGGACCAGAAGGCATGGATTGGCCTAACACCTTCTCGACTCAGGCCACCAATGGACTTCAACCAGCACGGGCCGCATGCAACTGAAACTGCTTGGACCAAGGATCTTCCGTGACAGTTCCAAGTACCCGCTTGGCCTCAGAAAACAGATCCGCGGACTGCCTCATGCAGCCGTGATGAATGATCTGAACAATTTGTGGCATTGTGGGGATATGCATTAATGGATTCCCTTTTAAAATGACTAGGTCGGCTATCGCTCCAGGAGTGATACGCCCCAGATCCGTTCGACCCAGAAACTTCGCGGCATCTGAAGTGGCGGCCCGTAATGCATGTTCGGGTGAAAGACCCGATGCAACCAGGAGCGACAATTCGTGCCATATGCTCAGCCCCGGGGGAATCGCTCCAAACGGAACATCCGTGCCCGCAAGAATGGGCACATGGCGATCAAGCAGCAATCCAAGAAACCGCTGCGCTGCCGCCAAGCCACGGTCCCACATCTGAAAATTTCCGCGGGCAGTCGCGACACCTTGCCATTGCAGCATTTTGGCCGGCAGATACTGCACCTGATCGTATGAGGGAAAATCCATGCTGCGAATTCGTACCTGAGACTGCCAATAAGCCAAGGTCGGCGTACAGGTGATCCCCGCCGCAGCAATGTCATCGGCCAAGCCCTGCTGGGCTGGCCACGTCTTTTCAAAATCCGGGTCACCCCAAAGATTCAACCAGCCCAGAGGTGCGTCCGGCCAAACATCAGCAACTACCCCATCCAGATGGTAAAACTCATCGACGCCTGCTTCCAAGGCGGATCGCACTCCAAATTGCAAGCAATGCATAAAAGCCTTGCGGTCCATCTCATGCGCAGCCCGCACCATGGCAGCAAGCCAATCTGCGTCAAGGCCACAGTAGAACTTCACCCCATCCACGCCAGCTGCCAGTATCTGACGTACTGCCCCTACCGCATCGGCCTCACTCATGCACGCCCGTGAGACCAATGGATGGCATGGTTGTGGTCCATCCAAAAACGGACCGCAACATAGAATCGTCGGCACACAACCGATACGGGGGGCTTGGCGCTGAGCCAAGATCCACTCCAGATTATTACCCACATCACGAATGGTGGTCACCCCATACGCGAGGTAAAGCGGCCCCTGCCATCGCATGAAATGGACATGAGTATCGATTAGCCCCGGGATAATCGTGGTGTCTGCCTCGTGAAAAACCTTCACGTCATCTGGAACCGACGCTCGCGGCAGAAACTCGTCAATACGATCGCCCTCCACTATCACAACGTGGTCAGTCCATACACTCTTTCCATCAAAGATCCTGTCGGCCGCAAAGGCGAAACGGTTGTCGACCATCTTAATACCTATGGCAACGGTGTAGCATCAAAGACCCGGACCTGAAGGGGATCCAATTCAAATCGATGTTCCTTGTCCGCGGCCAGTTCAATGACTGACACTCCGGCATCTTCTTCCCAAGGACTTGACAGCGAATATCTTCTCGCGCCCTCTACAGGCAGTTCGAATACTCGCCCAATGTCCAGCGTAATACCGGCCGGCTGGTCATCCGGATTGCGCAAGGTGAGAATTCCCTTGTTCTTGCTCCACGACGCCCAACCGTACACTTCACCGCGAGTTGGATCTCCGCCTACCCAATGGGTGTCCACCAGGACATTTGCATTGGCCCGTGACCACTTAGCGGCCTCAGCCAGAACATCCCACATTTGGTCCGGAAAAATTCTTGGATCCACATACAATTCCTGTACCTGCGTTCCCGATCCAAAGAAGGTTCGGACTTCATCGGTCATGTCTTTTACATCATCACCCTCCACGCGAGCTCTGCTGTTGACCATGATGCCATGCAGCATGCAGGAGTTAAGTGGATAAAGTGGCCCACGGCCACAAATGTTGTGGTAGATCGCCCCGTCCCGAAACGTGATCCACTGCTGACGGGTCGAACCTAGACCTTCATAACCGGCATCACCGTCGCTGCGCCAGACCGAGTCACTGAAATGCAGCCAAAACGGTGAAGGCCAAGTGCCCGTGGATGAGTTTATGAACACCCGAGGATTGAGACGGCGCAACTCCTCAATCGTCACCAGCAAGGATTCCACATCACTTCGGAACCGTCCCCCGCCTGCAGCTTCATTCCCCGCCCCAAAACCATCAAACTTGTAGTAGTTCGTGCCGTACATGCGCATCATGTTGATACATGCGGTATGGAATCGGCGGAAATAAATAGGGCTGGCAGTCGACAAACCATGGTCGTTGGCTTCAAACTGATACTTGAGTCCGTGATCCACGCGAGAGGGAGTGCCGGTCCTGGCCCACGGAGAAAACCACACCCCCAGGGTGGCTCCATATTTCTCAGCCAGACGCCGAGCCGGCGTAAAACCATCTGGATAGCTTTCATGAAACTGCCAAACCAACGTTTCGTCATCCCACAAGTAATCATGTACGAAACACTCTACCGGCACCTGCCGGCGCTCAATCAGTTCCTTCCCATATATCTCGATCGTCTCCTGCCAGACGCGGTTCAGTTGATAGCGATCCATGACACCGGCATCTTCGCCGATATTATGATGCAGAAGCGGGCGATAGGGACGAGCCCGCTCTCGCTCGATGTAGTACAAGAATCCTCGCCGCAACTGCCCCTCGGGCACCACACCAATAACCGCGCTATGGACCAGGGTCTGCCCCCGAGCAAGCATCCCCATATGGGGATAACTGCAACGGAGCTGGTTCGACTCCGCACTGCTTTCCGAGAGCGGATGCTCGTAGCCAAAAAACAGGTTCTCTGCCATTGCGGGTGAACCACTAACCTGACCGCAAACCGCCGATCCGGTAATGGGAAAATCAATCAGTACGACCTCGCTCAACGGCACGTTCTCACTTTGTGCCCGCAGGGTGAGAAACTGTCGCACATAGTTAGCGCCATCACGCATCTGGGCCTGCCACATGATTTCTAGATCCGCCTGCGGCCACAGCCACTTCATCGATATCTCGAATCCGTCCCGTCTTTCCACCGCCCTGACCGCTTCGCTGTTTTTGCTCAATGCCTGCAGATGAGGTTCCGACACCAAGCGAAGATCCGCAGTGGTCACCATTCGATCGGCCGGCAAGGGCGATTCATCGATGGCCAGTTGAAACGCTTCGGATTTCTCGGCCTCGTAGATCCTGCCTGCCCACTTGTCCACGATTTTGACCAATCGCAACCCATTGGAAGCTTCCCATTGCAGTTCAAGAGCCTGGTTCTCTAAAAGCAACAAATTCCCCTCCACATGCCCACTGACAGATCCAGGATCAGGGCCTGGGAACTCCGGTCCATGCGGTGTTGTTTCTTCAAACTGTTGGACCATTTTAGATCTCCTATCTATTGGTGTCCTGTCACTTTTATCCGACAAACCTCTGGTTCGCAACGACCGTACTCTTGGCAAGAAATCGGCTTAGAGTTACACTCGAATCGATTCAGAGGTGATGTGTCCCCCCCCATTCAACGGGATGATGATAGATGTGGAGCAAGCGATCCTGTGCTTTGGTCTGGATTGCCACTGCAATACTGCTGGCGCCCATTGGCCCGTAAACAGCACACGCCGGCTGGGATCCAAGCCGATAAGAGAAACAGAATCCGATTTGGCAAAAATCCAATTGCAAACTGCCTGCTCTATTCGTTGCTGCGTCTCTACAACAATTCGGTATTTCATTGGCCATGGTTGCGGATTGCCGCATATAGGAAGTGATTGGAAAAATCGGTAAGCAATATCGCAGCTGATCGGCAAACCAAGACGTTCATGGCCCTGGTCGCCTTGCATTGTCTGGGCGATTGTTACGGTGGCGTCTGGCCCATGTTCAAGTATTTGCACGGCGTGGACCTTGAGTACGCCGGTATCATAGGTGCAGTGGCGATCATCATCGGGCAGGGGCTGCAACCGATCTTCGGCCTGTGGGCGGATCACGGCTACCAGCGACGACTGATCCTCCTGGGCACGTCGCTAAGCTGCCTGTCCATGCTCTTGGGTCCGATCGGACTGGCCCAAGACACATTGGGGAAACCGGTGGCATATGGCATGATGTTCGCGATCATGCTAGTGGTGCGCACCGGCCAAGGGCTGTTTCATCCAGCAGGTACAAGCGTAGCCGGCAACTGGTCCCACGCTCGCCGATCCACGGCAGTGGCCACGTTCATCGCTGCTGGCATGATCGGAATGGGGTGTAGCCAGGGCCTCTTCAGCCAAGCCTACCGACTGACCGGCGGCAACACCCAATGGATGCTCCTCCCGGCATGCGGAATCCTGCTGGTGACATTTGTCTGGTGTCACCCCCGCACCGAACGCCAACGCAAACAGATTGATCTGGGTGCCACGATTCGCAACCTCGCCCCGGTGCGCGGACAGTTGGTGATCATCTACCTTTATCAAGCACTATTCGCAGCCGTCGCCAATGTCATCATTTTCCTAATGCCGGAGTTCATGGAAATACGCAGGTGCCCATCGTGGATGGTACAAGGCGGAGGGCTCCTAGTCTGGATCGCCGGTTCGGTGCTGCTGATGGTTCCGGTGGGCCACCTGGCCGATCGCTTCGGGCGCCTACTGATACTTCGCATCGCAACCGTACTGGCGATCGTGTTCTACGTGGCTCTGGCCTGTGACATCACGGCTTGGATCGAACTTCCCTCAGCACGTATTGCCTGCTTTTTCGCACTACTCCTTTTGGCTGGAGGATTCGTGGGTGTGACCAATCCCCTAGGCGTGTCACTTGGCCAGCAACTGGCTCCCCGAAACGCGAGCGTCATTAGTGGCATCTTGATGGGACTGGCCTGGGCATTCGGCAGTGTCGCCATGTGGATAGCCGGCAGACTGGTCAAAGAGGGGATATCCATCGACAGCATCCTGACCGGGCTGACCACCGCATGTGTCCTGGCTCTGGCACTGACGTTTATCATGGAACAGAAAGACGACACACAGAACGCTGCCACGAACAATTGCCCGTAGCGGCAGGTCACTACCAGAAAAGCATGCGGAACCGCATCGTCGTACGTACTGTTCGACCGCCAGAAGAATTCTCTGCCAGATAGCCTGACAGATTTATCTAGAAGTGTTTTTCTTAAGACAAGTGCTATCATCAATGGACGAACCTACAAGCTTCTCCTGTCTCCGTATTGGATTATGCTAGAATTGCATCATGCGCAGGCCGCGGATCGGTGTTGCAGATACGAAAGAATCAACATGACGAATGATGCACCTGAAGTGATCGCTAAAGAACAATGTGAATTCTTCCGTGAGAACGGTTATCTGTATTACGGCCCGCTGCTCAGTGCTGAAGAACAGAGTGAACTACGCGGAGAGATACAGCGATTCATCGATGGCGAGTACCCGCAAGTCAGTCGCCAAGACCTATGGCCAATGGAAGGTGAAGCGCCCTCACCAGTGGGCCAAGAAAGATTCCTGCAGTTACAAACCCTCTGGCAGCTCAGCGAAACGGCCAGGAAATACGCGATGCACAAAAAGAAGAGCCGGATTGCGGCAGCGCTTCTGGGAACGGATCGTGTCCGGCTACTCTCCGACATGGTGCTGTACAAACCCCCCGGGCGCGGCAAATCCCGCTCGGTGTTCTGGCACCAGGACTACGTTTCGCACCCCAACTCGATCCCCGACGTGACCTCGTGGATGCCGCTCGACACGGTCAAACGCGAGAATGGCTGCATGCAATTCATCCCTGGAAGCCACAAACTGGGTGAAATTGCTCCAGAATCAGCTCATAATGACGAAATCTATGAGAAGAAAGGGATCGATTTTTCCACCGCCGTTCACGTCGAAATGGAGTCGGGTGACGTGGTCTTCCATCATGGCATGACTGTGCATCGATCAGATGCGAACACGACTGACAACCCCCGGCGGGTATACATCAACCGCTACATGCATCCCGACTCGGTTTATCGGGGATCAGACATGTCAGGCGCCCGTGACTGGACGGCCGGGTCACCATTTCCAGAAGACACCTACCCGTATATGCCCACTTGAAGAACGACCGGAACGATCCGTGATTTTGATGCTCTTGATCAGTACTCGGTCAAGAATTTAGCCAGATCAACTCTGAATAACTCCGCAGGAAACAACACATGTCCCATGTGACAGAAGAGCAGGTCACCAGCGGCCTGCGCGACGCAGGGGTCCGGTCAGGACAAGTGATTCTTGTACATTCAGCGATGCGCACACTTGGCATGGTGGCAGGTGGAGCAGACACCGTGGCCAATGGCCTTCTGGATGTGCTCGGCCCGCAGGGAACACTGGTGGTGCCGACTTTCACATTTGCCCACGAAGCAACCGACGATCCGCTAATCGATCCGAAAAACGACCCGTCCGAGATGGGTGCCATCACTGAAACGGTACGCCGCCGCCCCGGAGCAATGCGGAGCACCGCTTACCGCCACAGCTTCGCTGCCATCGGGCCGCAGGCCCCTGACATCACGCAGGTTGACCCATCCCTGTCCGTGTTCGATGTAAATTCCAGCTTCGGTGCGATGCTGAAGGTGGATACTCATATCCTCTTGCTGGGCATGACATATGCACACTCGACGAGCCACCATTTTGCGGAGTGGCTGTGCGATGTGCCTTATCGGCACACGCTGCCAATAGAAGTAAAGGTTCGCATGCCGGATGGCTCGATCCAGACACAATCCATGACCGACTACCAGCCCAAGCCGTCCCCCGATGGTTCTTACTACGGATCAAGGGGCCCGGATTTCAATCGCCTGGGTCGTGAACTGGAACAACGTGGGCAGGTGGGTACCGCACCGATTGGCAACGCCGCAATCCGCTGCTATGCCATGCGAAATTTAATCGACCTTGCGAAAAAGGAAGGGACCAGGAACGCTAACGTGTTTCGCACCGAAGATGGGAAGAAAGAGCAATATACCCCCTTGAAGTTTGGCACCATTGTGATTAGTCCTATGCTACAAGACGGTGCCGGGCGTGAATTTTCCTGCCAGTGGTGTGTCATGGATGAACAGAAACTGAAACTGCCATCGTTGACCTAGTCCAAGGTCCAAATCCCTGCCAAATCGGTTGTGATTTTCTCACTGGAATCTTGTGCCGCCACCGCTCGCAATGACTCAAGGCCCGACGATAAAACTCCTTTTTCTTGATGACCGCCACATCGACCAGGCACAAGGTCTCGTTCGCCGCTTTGGCCAACCAGAACCGTGCAAGGCGAATCCTATCATCCGGGCTGATCGGCCCTGGGAACGGGATGCAGCGTTCGTGGATACCGGACTGGTTTTCTACGACGAGGCGGACCAACTATTCAAGGCCTGGTACCAGGGTGGTGCCTGTTACGGCCCCAACGACCAGTCCAACATGTGTTACGCGACATCGGTCGATGGGATTGAATGGAACAAACCCGATCTAGGAGTCGTGAAGTATGAGGGCAACACCAGAAACAATATCGTGCTGATGGCCGATTGCATGATGCACGACCCCGCAGTAATCCTCGACCATGCCGACCCGGACCCGGCCCGCCGCTACAAGGCGATCTGGTGGGGTGGCCGGTGCGATCCTGCAGGCAGAGACGGCTGGCAACTGGGGCATGCCGTTGGATTCTCACCCGATGGAATCCACTGGGCTGAACATCCGAATAATCCAGTGTGGCCAGCTGATGCAGAGGTTGCCATACCTTTCGATATCGAGCGGCGCAAAGGGCCGCTGATGATGTTCTGCAGTGCCGACGGCCATGGCATGCGCGTTGTCGCCCGGACCCAAAGCGAAGATTGGGTGAATTGGGACCTGCCACCGGAACTGGTCTTCGGCTCCACCGACGATGACCCGCCGGGCACGGAGATGGGTGGATTGGCTGCGATTGATTATTTCGGCACGCCGATTGGCCTGTTATGGGTAATCCACAACCTGCCCGAATTCGAGACCGACCAATGGCAAAATATTGTGCAACGCAACATCCGACAGGGATACCTCGGCCCCCCCATTACGATGAACAAAGCAAGGTGCCGACTCATATTCACGGAACTGGTTACCGCCAACAATACGCACGACTGGCGGCGCATTCAACACAAACCATTCCTGGCCCTGGGAGGTGCTGGCAGTTGGGACGAGTGCCTGAGCCTCGGAGGGCGGCCCATCGTGGTACGGGACCAGATCTATATTTATTACACGGGCATGGGCCGAACCATGCAAACGCCTGGGGTGCAGGAACCGCAGATTGTCGGCCAGTGGAACATCGAAACCGGCCTGGCCACACTGCGCCTGGACGGGTGGGCGTACCTGGAAACCCAAGAGTCCAGTGCAACCCTCCTGACCTGCCCGTTTGAGCTGAAAGATACACAGCTGCGGATCAATGCCGATGCAACAAACGGCCGGATTTCAGGTGAAATCCTAGACGAACAGGGTCATCCAATACCCGGTTACGAGCGAGTGGCCAGTCATCTGGTCACCGGCGACCAGTTGCGAGCTACTCTGCGGTGGAAAGGCAAACAGGACCTGGCTGAACTCCGCGGACGAACCCTACGCCTTCGCCTGGAGCTTGAAGATGCGAGCCTGTTCTCGGTCCAGATTGCCTAACCCGCCTGACAGCCACCTGCGACCTTTCAGTATCGATCGATTCGATAGGTCCGACGCACAAGGCGGCCAACGACGCGAGTGGGCATCAGCAGGGCCTGTCTCACGTTGGAATAAAGCCCATAGCTCATGTACCGCATCGCCTCCCAGGTTCCAACAGCTTCGGGCTCGGTCAGGCGCAATGCAAAAAGCATTGCCAATAGCCGCAGCACCGTGGACCCGAGAAACAAAATACCGTGGTATGTCAGCGTGATACCGGCCAGGGGCACCACATAATGAAAATCCACCAGCCACTTGGCCGTGACACCGGCCAACAACCCCGACAATGTTCCGCCAATCGCCACCGCAATCGAGTTCAGGGCCACGTATGCAGCACCCAATCCCGGACGCTTTGAATCATCGCCTCCCGCCATACCCAGCATGATGTTGAAGTTGCTGATCTCCATACCCGGCCATGCAAACAGAGTCAGCAATACCAATGCATATCCGGGAAACAGTTGCTGCGGTGTTACGAACAGCCAGCCCAGAGCGCCAAAGCTGACCACCAATCCTGAAATTAGAAGTACGGGTTTTTTACCAAGACGATCGACCAATCGCCCCCAAACCGGATAACCGATCATGGTCATTGCTAGAGGCATCACAATTGCATACATGTTGGCCCTGGTATTCGACCAGGCACAGATGTCCAGAAGGTACAACCACAGATACTGACCAATGAATCCCACTGCGAGCATGAATGTGAAGTTAAACTGTAGATACCTGCAAAAGTTCTTGCTCTTTAGCGGTTCACGCATCAGTGCCACAAACTTTAACGGTTGAGGCGGACGATCGGCGGCAGGATCATCGATCCAACCAAAGATCAATATCTCAACCACCCCAATCAGCCCTGCGATTACGAGCACCACCGAGGTCACTTCGAGCATCATGTCTGGCCGCTGACCCTGATGTTGCATCGCCAGGTCGAGGAAATATCCCGCCGCAAGGGTCGCAATCATGCCCACGGGTTGGCCGATGAAGTTTCTCCGAGCCATAAAGCGGCCGCGAATCCGCTGGGGAATCACATCGCTCATCCAGTTGATCCACGCCGGTACGGACGCCTGCGAAATGAGCCATGAGATCGCCAATGAGGCGATCATCGCCTGCCACCACCAGTCACGGGCCCCAGGCATCAGCCACGGCAAGAGCGCCGTGACAATCCACAGCGCCCGGCCTGTCAGGCCGCAGATCAACATCAACTGCTTGCGATGTCCGTAGCGTACCTGCAAGAAACTGGCCGGAACCTGCATGAAGGTACCGATGAAGGGCAACGCCGCCAGCAATCCAAACCCGTATTCAGGCGTACCCAGCGCCTTGGCAAACTGGGTCATCGCGGCTCCGGAGGTTGTCCACAGCCAATAAGATCCGAAGACCCATGACAGGATGATCAACCCCAACTGGCTCCGCAGCGGGCTGTGGCGGACTCGTGGCGACAGGCGACCCGATAGGGATTGTTCCATAAATCAGCCAGTTCCAGAGGATTCGGCGCCATGGTAGCGAAGGCCATGGCAAACAGCCCGGCAAAGTGTGAATTGGCCCCTTGATCGATACACCCCAGTCTGACCTGATGGCCATAGACACAGCTTGCCCGTGTTCTGCAACACTGCTTATGATGAGCGATTGAAACGATCAGACCTCGGTAGGATTACCGCACGCATCAGGCGCAAGGACGAGCGGAAGAGAAGCTTTCCCGTATCGGTCACTCAATGGTCTGCGATTTAATCGTAGGCCAAGTTCACACCAATTCCATGTCCTCAATTACCTACATCGAGACATTCAGCGAAGGACCCGGCGGCTGGTGCGGCTGGCAGAATGGCAATATCGGCCCGACGGCACTCGAGTGGCGGCCCGGCCAACTCATTTCGCGCAGCCCATGGTGGATCGACTACAACCACGCTCCGCCCGGTTCCGGGTATATGCATCTTCTCTACAGCCTAGGTACCTTCGGGGCCCAGGGGGAGGCGATGCGCGAGGCCGGGGGCGCCAACCGTTTCATCACCGGCTCTTTTCCCACCAACCTGACCGATGCACAATTCACTGTCAAGTCGGCAGGCGAGTTGGCCCTGTGCGGCACCAAATTTCTTCTACTGATTCAAGGACACGTGGCTGGACGCGTCGGCGGCTGGTTGTGTACCGGCCAACCGCTGCACATCACCGATCGAGTTCACGAACAATCAATCCACTTGACCGCCGATCCCAAGCAGTGGACCGCCTTGGGTGCCCGCCATGACCGCACAGACATGTACGGAGTCCGGCCCTTGGCCGACGTGCTGGCCCACGTTGACACCAGCATGCTACTAGTCCTGTACCCACTGGATGTGGTGCCAATGGGACCGCTCGATGGCAACCCCCACTGCCTGCGCCCGGATCGCGACTATCCCGTGTGGCGGCACAAACTTCCAGAGGGATACGTCGCGTTGGAAGAAATACGAATCGATTTTGCGTAGCGGTATTTAAGATTTTTAGCATTTATAAAACTGGATTGCGCAAAGGTCCTCCGGTCCACGGCAGGCAACCGGGCACAAGCAGGAGGCGAGCAGGCTCTGGATCAACCACCGGCCCACCACGATGCCCCGGACTGCATCCGGTAGACATGATGTGTATGGTTTTCGAATACCAGTTCCAGTTGGCCGGCATGCCGTTCTAAGAATCCTTGAAGCCAGATCCGATCCGATTTCAACCACCGGGTAGTGATTAAATGGGTGGCATTGATACTCGCTAGGAATCGCTCTAGGTAAATATCGTCACTCACGACGCTGTAACAGGCACTGTACCTCTGGGTCATCAATGCGAGAATTCGCGGCTTGGCAAAGATCAGAACATCTTCGGGCTCGGTCTGCTCCCGAACATAACGGAACAACTGCCTCGAGTCGGGATTCAATATCCCCTCGCGCATGTGGGAAAATTCAAGCGTGGTGTATCTTGAGACATAGCTGCCAAACACGACGATCAGCAAGAACAGTCCCATGCCGACCCGTACTCGCTGGGAGCGGATCGTTGTCCCCAGCCACTGAGACCCCAGCAGCGCGTAGCCGATATAAAGCGGAACAACAGGAATGAGAAAGCGAAAGCTCTTCGCCATCGGCCAGAAGACAATCGCCGCAGGATAAAGCAATGTGAATACTTCGAAAATTGTCCAGCCACGATTGCGGATTCTGGCCACGAAACCCGCTCCCGCCAAAGTGCACCCGAGGATCGCCAACACCCAGGCAAGCGAACCTGCCCTCCCATTGTCCCCCAGTAACGCCAGGCCATGGATCCAATGCCGAATCACTATCGCAATCTGCGATAGCGCCGAGTAGGACTCGGTCAGATAAATCCCCAATTGGTCGAAATAACGGCTGTCATCATGAACCGTGACATTCTCAATAATAACACCCAGAGACATCGTGCCGATGGCGGCCGCTACGAATAGGTCGAGTCGGCGCGATCGCAAGGCGTAGAAGACGACCAGACATCCCAAGAAAACCAGCCCCACGCTTCGCGTGGCACATGACAGAAACAACACCAAACCCGTGGCAACTCCGCACAGACATGATGCGCCACGACTTCTGTTTGCCCGATCCGAGGTAAAGTTGTCGATCATCCCCAAACCCGCATAGCTCAAGAACAGGAATGGAAGATCCGCAAGTACATTGTTCTTGAACTGCCAGAAATAAGGATTAAATCCCAAGAGTGCCAGAAGGGCCATGCGGCTCCAAAAGGGCAGGTGGTGGCGCAAGGCTACAAAGATCGCCAACAGTGCCAAGCCGAAGAAGACCACGCAGACGGTCTTCATCGCGAACAGATTCAAACCGTACAACGCGTAGATCGGCGCCAGCATCATTGGGAAACCAGGCGGATACGTCGGAGGCGAAAGAAAGGTGAAGTTTGGATTGTAGATATAGCCTGTGTCGGCGTAGGCTCGCCCTTCGACCAGATTGCGCGCGTGCAGGATGTAAAGGGCGAAATCTCCGGTCCAATCGTGACCGGATCGAATCGTTCCCAGGTGAAAAACGACCACGACACCGATGAGCCCGAGGACGATCCATGCCTTCCGCGGCATTCGAAGTCTCGTTGGGATCATGAGATCAGTATGATACCGGTGATAATTCACCCGTGACTCTGAAGGGAAAGCCATGACGACGGAAGCAATGACCGACCAGCAGCTCTATGACCATGCCCGCACCCACCGCATCCCGGGAGGAGCACAGCTGCGCAGCAAGCTTCCGGAACAGCACGCCCCCGGCCAGTGGCCGGCCTACTTCAACCGGGCCCGCGGCATCGAAGTACAGGACATTGATGGCAACCAGTACCAAGACTGGTCAGCGCACGGTATTGGCGCATCGCTGCTGGGCTACCGCGATCCCGACGTGACTGCAGCGGTACTCCGCTGCATCGATGAAGGCAGCTTCAGCTTCCTTAACCCCGCCGAAGAGGTGGAGCTGGCTGACAGGTTGTGTCAAATCCACCCCTGGGCGCAGTGCGTGCGATTCGCCCGTTCCGGTGGCGAGATGACCACTGTGGCAATCCGTATCGCCCGTGCCACCACTGACCGCTCCAAAATCGCAATTTGTGGCTATCACGGCTGGCACGACTGGTACCTAGCAGCCAATCTGGGTAACCATGAAGCCTTGCGAGGCCACCTACTTCCCGGACTCAATCCACTGGGTGTACCGCGCGAACTGCGCGGCACTGCCATGACCTTTCCATTCAATGACCGCCATGCGTTCGAT
>CAUZOD010000030.1:0-17518 GCA_963581115.1 Phycisphaerae bacterium
CGGCCCATATCCAATCCTGACATTGAATGGTGAACAGGGGTCGGCGAAGTCAACTACGTGTAGGTTGTTACGGGCAGTAATTGACCCCAACATCGCGCCGGTGCGGTCTGAACCACGAGACGAACGTGATCTGATGATTGCCGCCACCAACGGCTGGGTAGTTGCACTGGACAATCTATCAGCCATTCGGACATCGCTGTCGGATGCGCTGTGCCGCTTGGCCACAGGCGGCGGATTTGCGGTCCGGCAGCTATACACCGACGACGACGAACGGCTGTTTGTGGCACAGCGGCCCGTGTTGCTCAACGGCATCACCGATCTGGCAACACGATCGGACCTACTGGACCGATGCATTACACTTACCCTTCCTCGAATCTCTAAAAACCGCCGGTGCCGTGAACGCGTAGTCTTTGCAGCGTTCAACGAAATTCTGCCCCGCGTGTTTGGCGCGCTGCTGGACCGCATGGTGGGCGCAATGCGGATTTGTCCTGATTTGAAACTGCCATCACTACCAAGGATGGCGGATTTCGCCGAGTGGGCAATCGCAGCCGAACTGGCCTCAGGCGGGAATGAGCAAAGGTTCCTGTCCGCCTACGCCGGTAACCAGAACGCCATCCATGAGGTCGCCATTGAAAGCGTCGTCGTCGGGCCATCGTTGGTCGCGTTCGTGCATGGGAAAACCGTGTGGACCGGCACGGCAGGCGAACTGTTGGCCGACCTAGAATCAAACATCGATGACCAGACGAGAAAAAATAAATTCTGGCCGACGAACCCACGGAAACTATCGAACGACCTGCGTCGCCTTGCACCCAACCTACGGGAAATCGGCATCCATGTTGATTTCTACCGTGGTCATGATTCGTCGCGCCGACGGTTGATATGTTTGGAATATAAGGGGGAGATACCGTCCATATCGTCCGGACCGTCCGGAAGTCGCAGTGATGCGTCAGAATCGCCGATTGCAGTCAGACGGTGTGTGGACGGTGCGGACGATAGACCCAACCACGACAATTCGGATCATCCACCCGAAAACGGTGATTCTGGGCCGTCAGGCGGGTTAGTGGACGATTTGGACGGTCTGGACGTTCCTGCGCACACTTGTTCTGGTAACGATCAATGGGGGGAAGTGCAATGACTCCTACCCAACTAATTGCCGACATTGAACGCGCTGGCATTGAACTGCGTGTAGACAGTAGTAGTAGGCTGCGATATCGCCCGTGCGCCCGGATGACCCCCGAACTGCTTACAGCCCTGCGATTGCACAAGACAGACGTTATCGCCACCCTGCGTGCCGAGAGCTATACGGAAGCAGACTGCCGCGTCTTGGCCGAAGCCGACCTGGCTCCCGGTGACATGCCACTACTGGATGCGGGTAAATCCGCATTCCCTGACGCCATTGTTGTTCGGGCCCGTCGGGCCAAGGGTTAACATACTTGTGGTCGGAAAGTACTTCCGAGAGAAAATGTCAGTGAAAGGACGGTAATGCATGGCAAGTATCACAACACGGAAAAACGGCTCGCGGTTCATCCAGTTCACCGAGGAAGTGGAAATACAAGAACAATTACGTTGGGCCAGATGCCAAAACGCGCCGCCGAATCAATAAGAGTAAAGGTTGAAGATTTGGTGCCGGCGCAACTGGCCGGGCACATCCCTTCGGATGAAACGTCGCGATGGGTCGGTCGTCTAGACCCGAAGTTTCGAGACAAACTAGAGAGTGTCGGCCTGATACAATCGCGCAACACACGGACGTTAGGAAACTGGTTGGACGAATATTTGCAAAACAAAGATGAGCTAAAACCTTGCAGTTTAAAAAAACTGAAAGAAACTGCTGGAAAACTTCTCGACTTCTTCGACAATGACATACCGCTAAACCAGGTAACACCAAATCATGGCGTGCACTGGCGCCGACGGTTGAAGACCTCTGGGTTGTCCGAAGCATCTGTCAAAACTCACTGCGGCAATGCAAAACAATTTATGGCGGCGGCGGTTCGGAGAAAATTGATTGACGAAAGTCCCTTCACCGACTTGAGATCCGGTGCAACCTCAAGCCAATATCAACGCTACGTATCGCCAGATGAAATCGACCGCGTTATTAGTGCCTGTCCAGATACAGAATGGCGATTATGGTTTGGTCTCGCCCGGTATGCCGGCCTGCGAATCCCGTCCGAATCACACACCCTGACGTGGGCCGATGTAGATTGGGAACGGGGCCGGTTGACCGTAACAAGCCCGAAAACCGAACGACACCCCGGCCATGAACGCCGGGTCATTCCCATCGTGCCCAAACTGATGTCTCTGTTGCAAGACCGATTCGACCAGTGTGAAGATGGAGAACAGCACTTAGTCACTATCACCGGCCAGGGTGCGGTCATCCGCCAGGTGCGGACCATCTGGGCGCGAGCCAGGGTCGAGCCGTGGAAGCGCCTGTGGCAGACACTGCGGTCCTCCTGCGAAAAGCAACTAGCGATGGCCTTTCCGCAGTATGCCGTTAGTCGGTGGATGGGCCACAGCCTAACGGTCAGCGGCAAGCACTACGCCAACCATGTGCCCGATGAACTGTTCGATTTGGCGTCTAGCAGCGCGCAGCAGAATGCGCAGTGGAATGTGCCGGAATCGAAGGAAATGCGCGGAAAACGGCGAGATGCACCCAATCAGGAAACCGTTTGTAATTCCCGTCAATGCAACGATTTTCCGCTAAATTCAGCTGATTGCACCGACGAGGTCTTAATGGAGCCGGCGGGATTCGAACCCGCGTCCCGAGACAGTCAACGAGCAGCTTCTACACGCATAGTCGGTAATTTAATCTCGATGAATCAGCGGCTACCAACAGCCTCCGATCCGTCCAGCCTCAAGATATTTTAACCCGCGAGCCACTGAGGCGCCGACGCCGGGCGAGTCTGCTGTGGTTCATCACCTCGCGGCCACAGACGAGCCGCGGGCGATGCGACTGCTCAATTAGGCAGCCATGCGGATTGGCTCGAAGCCAATCCGACCAGCGATATCATCGTTGGCATTTAGGGTTTTGCACGTTGTTTAACGAGGCCAACGTGCACCTCGGCGCGCCACCACCCGCCTTCCCTGTCCGGTCGATACCAGTCGGCCCCGATTGTCAAAGAACACAGAGATTATAGCCAGTGCAATCTCCGAAGCCATGACCGACCCAAGCAATTCCACTAGGGCTTAATTCTTCTGCAATCCGTGTTGATCTTGCTCGGATTCAATAATATAAGTGTCACCGGAATCGAGTAGAGTCTCTAGCGTCCCCTCACCACGCTGTTTAATCGCGTCTTCTATTTGCTCTTGCAGCAAATCCTCGTAGCAGGCATCCTTGACCGCATAGTACACGCCCATCGGTTCGGGAAATTCAGGATGGCTCATCCGGCTGAGTACAAAGGCCAGTTTCTCGTCATGCTCGTCATGGAAAAGCAGGTCGTCCTCCTTGATACCCTTACCGAGTTCAACGACTTCAGGCTTGGAGTTGTGCAGGCGGATTCCCTTGTCACGATTCTTTCCGAATATCAGCGGCTTGTTGTGTTCAAGCCGAACAATATGATCTTCCTTGGTGTCCTTGTCAGTCGCAAAGGAGAATGCCTTGTGGTTGAAGACGTTGCAATCCTGGTATATCTCGACGAACGCTGAGCCCTTGTGGGCTGCGGTGCGCTCGAGCACCTCCACAAGATTTTTGTCCACATCAATACATCGAGCCACGAAGCTGGCCTCAGCAGCCAATGCCAGCGACAGCGGCGTCACCGGCAGGTCGATCGACCCCATCGGGGTGGACGGGGTCTTCTTACCCTCTTCGGAGGTCGGCGAATACTGGCCTTTGGTCAGGCCGTAAATGCGGTTGTTGAACAGCAAGATCCTCACATTGACGTTGCGGCGAAGAATGTGCATCAGGTGATTGCCACCAATGCTCAGGCCATCACCATCCCCGGTGATCTGCCAGACATCAAGGCTGGGATTAGCGATCTTGATACCTGTGGCCACAGCCGGGGCCCGTCCATGAATCGTATGGAAACCATAGGTATTCAGGTAATAGGGGAAACGGCTCGAACAGCCGATCCCTGCAACGAACACGGAGTCCTCTCGCTTAGCACCAAGCTTGGCCAGAACCTTCTTCATCTGGTTCAGGATTGCGTAGTCACCGCAACCAGGACACCATCGCACGTCCTGATCCGATGCAAAATCCTTGGCTGTTAGCACAGACAGTTGTGCCTTGCTCATGTGGCCACTTTCTCTCGGCTTGAATAGTCGTACTCCTGATCTTCCAGGCGCACGGAATGATGGCGAGGCACCAGAAACTCCCTAGGGCCAAAACGGTCCGCAAGCATCAGATCAATCGCCTCCATTAGTTCTTCGACTAGGAAGGGTCGACCTTGTATCTTGTTAACTCCTCGAGCGTCGACCAGGAAACGAGCGCGAACCAACATGCGTAACTGTCCGGTGTTCAGTTCAGGGATCAGCACCCGCTTGTATCGTCGCAGCACCTCTCCAAGGTTACTTGGCATCGGATGAATATGGCGAAGATGAACCTGGGAGACGCTCTTGCCGGCAGCCCGAGCCCGTTGCACTGCGGTATGAATTGAACCAAAAGTGCCACCCCAACCCAGAAGCAGCAGTTCGCCAATAGCATCGCCATAGGGCTCCACCGGTGGGATCCGTTCGGCTACCTTCTCCACCTTCTGCCGGCGCAGCATGGTCATGAGTTGGTGATTCTCAGGCTCGTAGTTGACATTGCCCGTCAGATGCTCCTTTTCCAGCCCCCCAATGCGGTGTTCCAATCCAGGCGTTCCAGGCAATGCCCAAGGTCGGACCAAGCGGTCATCACGGCCGTAGACCTCGAAGTCTTCAGGATCGATGGCATGACGCAGTTGGATCGGTTCCAGTGAATCTACCGAAGGGATCAGCCAGGGCTCAGAGCCGCTAGCAAGGTAGCCATCGGTCATGATCAGTACCGGCACCATGTGCTGCATTGCGATCCGGGCTGCCTCGATCGCGATGTCGAAGCAGTCGCCAGGCGACTGCGGTGCCAGAACTACCACTGGGCAGTCCCCATTACGACCGAACATGGCCTGAAGCAGATCAGACTGCTCGGTCTTGGTTGGTAAGCCCGTGGACGGACCGCCCCGCTGCACATCGACGACCACCAGGGGCAATTCGGTCACGACGGCCAACCCAATGGCCTCAGCCTTCAAGGCCAGTCCGGGACCCGAGGTCCCACACACGCCGATCTGGCCGGCAAAGCTAGCCCCAATCGCGGCACACACCGCAGCGATCTCGTCCTCGGCCTGAAACGTTTTGACTCCGTAGTGTCGCATCTGGGCCAATGTGTGCAGAAGCGTACTCGCAGGCGTGATTGGGTACGAGCAATAAACAATGTCTTTCCCCGAAAGTTTTGCGGCGGCAACCAAGCCCATCGCTAGTGCTTCGTTACCGATGATTTTTCGGTACTTTCCCGGCGTGATGGCAGCTCGAGGAACGTGGTAGCGAACCGTGAATATCTCAGCAGTCTCACCGAAGTAGTACCCGGATTTCAATGCATTAATATTAGTTTGCGCAATCTTTGGCAAGCTCTTCTTCTTGCCGAAGTAGTTGTTGAGAAATTCGATCGTCGTGTCGAGCGGCCGATCGTATAGCCAATACACCAGCCCCAGGGCGTACATATTCTTGCAACGTCCAACCTCTTTGGCACCAAGCCCGGAATCAGCCAGCGCCTCTGCATTCAGACGTGTGATCGGAATCTTGTACAGTTGGAATTTCTGTGCCACCGCATCATCTTCGATTGGATTGTATCCATCGACGTATCCGGCCTTGCGAAGATTGACCTTAGTAAATTCACTGTCGTTGACGACCACGATCCCTCCCGGCTCGACATCCTCAATATGGGCTTTGAAAGCCGCCGGATTCATGACAATCAGAGCGTTGACCTGATCCCCAGGAGTGAAGATGTCCTCAGAGGAGATATTAATCTGAAAGCCTGATACGCCTGCCACCGTGCCAGCCGGCGCACGGATCTCTGCGGGATAATCCGGCAGTGTCGCCAGATCATTGCCCACAATGGCCGAGGTATCGGTGAACTGCGTACCTGCCAGTTGCATGCCATCGCCAGAGTCGCCGGCGAATCTTACGACCGCCGACGTTCTCGCTTCAGAGAGCAGATTGGTATTCGATTCTGGCTTGGGCTGGCAAGCCATAGTGCTGCTGCTTTCCGTATTTATTGTTAAACCTCCGCAACCGCCTTCTTTCTTATTCTACCCTCGGCAGCCACTGCTGCCAAGGGCATGTGGTCTATCGTCTTCTGGGGCCGGTGAGAATCAAAAGAGCCAGCACCCGGATCTCGCAAAAGGCGGGCAGAGCCCGCGTAGGGAGCCTGAGAGTGATGGTGTCACCACCAGCCTCAGAAGGTCCACCATGATAGGGACCTCGCTTGGCTATCACTTCAGAAGCCCGTGCGAGTGAGCAACTGGGCCATACCGATACCCATGAACAACAGCATGATCCCGATAATATTCTGTGCCGCAATATAACCACCCATCCAGAACAACCCACTGTGGTGAGCCAACTGGTGTGAATCGAATCCAAAGCTTGAAAAGGTGGTCAGGGCTCCGCAAAACCCAACCAAAAGGGCCAGGGAAACCGCATGACCGGATCCAAATCGGTGCTCGGTCAAGCCCCAGATCAAGCCAAATATCAGACATCCCAAGCCATTAACGGCTATCGTGGCAATCGGTGTCGGCTCGCCATACCAACGATGGACCAGGCCAGTCAGCCCGAATCTTGCCAGTGTTCCGGCGGCGCCGCAGATGGCCAGAAAAAGTAGTTTGTGGATACACATTGGGCCGAGATGATAGCTACCATTTAGGTCTTGTGATATGCCGGACCGCACCAATTCTGCTTGCTTTCATCCTGCTGCTGGCCGGCGCCTGCGAGGAGGACCGGATCCGAAAGTATGCCGCGGCAAAGGACCCACCCCCACCCCGTACGGAGCCGATACCGCAATCGCAGGAGCCGGTACATTATTGGGAGGTACCAGATTCCTGGCGAGCTGATGAGGGGCCAGTAGCACCACTGTTGGCCGCATGGAACTTTGGCCCTTGGCGCATCACCGCCAGCCACCTTGGCGGTACCGGTGGCGGCGCACTGGCCAATATCAACCGCTGGAGAGGGCAAGTCGGCTTGGAGCCCGTGGCTCGACTCGAAAACCAGCCTCTGGATCGCCTGGAGATCGCCGGGCACCCTGCAGCCCTGCTGGACTTAGCGGGAACCAAGGGTCGCATCTTGGCAGTGATCTATCCAAGACAGGACCAGCAGGCAACGTGGTTCTTCAAGATGACTGGACCTGCGGGCGAAGCTTCAAGTCCGTATGACGAATTCACTGCATTCGTTGGTTCGGTGCGCTTTGATGGCGAGTAACAACAAATAGATGGTAATCAAGAGTATTCTCCGACCACTTGCATCCTTGCGTCTGATGGTGACGCTTCTGGCAATGTCAATGGTGCTGATCTTCGCGGGCACACTGGCCCAACGCGATCAGGGCAACTGGCAGGTCGTTGGTGAATATTTCCGCAGCCTGTGGCTTCGGCTGCCACTGCGGAATCTCTTGTTCCTAGATGTGCCTGGCTGGATCATGTTTCCGGGTGGATACACGCTATGCGGACTATTGCTGGTCAACCTGTTGGCGGCCCACGCGATACGTTTCAACTTATCGCGTAATCGGATCGGCATTCTCGTGATCCACGCGGGCATCATCCTGCTGCTGATCGGTGAATTGCTAACCGGGACACTGGCAAATGAAGCAATCATGACCATCCATGAGGGCGGCTACGCAAACTTCACTGAGGATTTGCGAGAGGTAGAACTGGCAATCATCGATCCATCCGATCCGTCCGAGGATCTAGTCATCGTAATCCCCGAGTCAATCCTCCGTCGTTATGAAGGTGATGGTCCGATCCCTGATCCCGACGGACTCCTGCCGTTCGAGATGATAGTCAACCGCTGGATGGAGAACTCGCAGGTGCTGGGGCCGGAAATGATCCGTGCTGAAGACAGCGAGCCGCCACCCAATCTCGCTACCGAGGGCTGGGGGCGGATGGCCATCGCTCGACCAATTCCATCGATCACCGGCGTGAATCTACAGCAGGTTGACCTGGCATCGGTCTACGTCTCACTACGGCACCATGGTGAGCCATCAGGTGTGTTCCTTCTGACGCAGCACCTCCAACAACATCAGCCCGTGATGGTCGGTGGCAAGACGTACCAGCTCATTTTACGATTCAAGCGCGCATATAAGCCATACACGATGCACTTGATCGAGTTTCGGCATGATCAGTTCCTGGGAACTGATATTCCACGCAATTTCTCAAGTCTGGTCCGCCTGGTTGATCCGCAACAAAACGAGGATCGCCAGGTACTGATCTACATGAATGAGCCACTGTACTACCGGGGAGAATCGTTCTACCAGTTCCAGATGGACCCGACCCGAACCGTCCTGCAGGTGGTACAAAACCCCGGATGGGCACTGCCGTACCTGGCCTGTGCCCTGGTCGCAGCAGGACTCCTGGTTCATTTCAGCCTGATGATGCTGCGCTTTGTGCGCCGAGGGGTTCCGGGGCATTCGTTGCTGATAGAGGGCTCAAATCCGGCTCCACCACAACAGGTAG
This sequence comes from Phycisphaerae bacterium, assembly GCA_963581115.1. Lineage (GTDB taxonomy): Bacteria > Planctomycetota > Phycisphaerae > Phycisphaerales > Phycisphaeraceae > CAUZOD01. The sequence goes on from CAUZOD010000030.1 coordinate 8,661, forward strand.
CTACAGCCGCTCGTAGCGACCGCTCATGGGGAGTAATTGGTTTTACTAGTATCTTGGTGCTTGGTTACCTTGCAGCAAGGGCACAACCGCCAAAAAACGACGAAGGATTCAATCTGCACGCCTTCGGTTCAATCCCCGTGACTGCCGAAGGGCGCGTCAAACCATTGGATACCGTAGCCCGCAGCAGCTTGCTGAAACTCAGTGACCGTCAGACGTTCTCGACCCAGAATGACCCGAGAAATTTTCTGGAACGCCTAGCAGGTCGCTTCAAGGGCGACAATGATCTGACACTGCGCCAGCATTCGGCGATCCGATGGCTGGCTGATGTGCTGGCACAGCCCGAACTGGCCCAAACGTATCCGGTTTTCCGCATTGACATGCCCGATGTTCGCGGGCTGCTTGAATTGGAGGCAAGCCCGCGAGATCGGTTCAGCTTCAAGCAAATTATGGTGCACCGTGACCGGCTGGTCAGGCAAGCACTATTGGCCGGGCGGGTCCCACCGGCGCAACTGAATCTCTATCAAAAACACCTATTGGAACTGGCTGGCCAAGCATCGCTCTACCACGAATTACAGATGTTTCAGCGGCCCTACTCGGTGCCACCACAAGACAATACTGGCTCCTGGATGCGATTGGACGAAGCGATGGCCGCCATGCATTCCAGCGGCACCAAGCACCCCCCAACTGTGCAATTGACGAAAATCATCCAAGCCTACCGGGGACCAGATCCCCCCGGCGATCGCGATCCAGAGTCCGATGCTGTAGACGATCCCGTACGCCACCTGACCGCGGATTCCAATGCAGTTGAAGAGATGGATCGGATCCAAGAACCCGTTAGAGACTTTGAATCATTTAATCGTGAGGTCGCCAACTACCTCGACTGGTTTACCAAGCACATGCCACAGCTTGCCCGGAGGGCACGGATTGAGGTCTTTTTCAATCGCTTTGCTCCCTTCTATGCCAGCACAGTGCTGTATGTCATTGCGTTTATGCTGGCCTGTATGGCAATACTTTGTTCGGCATCGGTGGTGCCCAGGCGTGGTCGGGCTCTAGCCGTCGCCGCTGTGACCGTATTGATCCTTACATTTCTGTTGCACGGACTTTCCCTCGGAACACGCATGTACCTGCAAGGGCGCCCCCCGGTAACCAACCTGTACTCGTCAGCGGTGTTCATCGGCTGGATCTGCGTATTGCTGGGGCTGGTGATTGAGGTGCTGTTCCGCAACCTCGTGGGTACGCTGATCGCGGCATTGATTGGGTTCGCCACAGGAATCGTGGCCCACAACCTGGCTACCGGCGACACCCTAGAAATGCTGCAGGCGGTCTTGGACACCAACTTCTGGCTTGCCACGCACGTCGTAGCCGTCACGATTGGATACGCGGCAACATTTCTGGCCGGCTTCCTGGGGATCGGATATGTCCTGACCGGTGTCTACACCCGCCAACTGACACAGGGCCGAGCCACCGCGCTGACCAAGATGTTGTATGGAGTGATCGCGTTCGCCCTGCTGTTCAGTTTCACCGGAACAGTGCTCGGAGGGATCTGGGCCGATCAGTCGTGGGGCCGGTTCTGGGGCTGGGATCCCAAGGAGAACGGTGCAGCCCTGATCGTGTTGGGTAACGCCTTAATCCTACATGCCCGCTGGGCGGGAATGATCGGGCCGCGCGGGGTAGCGGTCCTGGCCATCGGTGGCAACATTATCACCAGTTGGTCATGGTTCGGCACCAACATGCTCGGTGTCGGGCTGCATGCCTATGGCCGCCTCGACCCGGCGATCTTCTGGTTGATGGCCTTCGTCGTCAGCCAAATCGCACTACTCGCTGTTGGCCTACTTCCTCGAACCCGATGGGCAAGTTATCCGATCATGCGCAAGACGTCTCCATGACCTGCACCAAGCGCCCCAGCCGCCAATTCTTCCGCCGTGATCCGGTAACCCTCGGCCGGGCCCTATTGGGCCAGAAGCTCGTTCGGGTAATCCGAGGCCGACGGTTGGCGGGCACCATTGTCGAGACCGAGGCATATCTCGGTGCCATTGACAAGGCGGCCCACACCTATGGAGACCGGCGCACGGACCGGAATAAATCAATGTGGGCCGACGGCGGAACCGCATATGTCTATTTCACTTATGGCATGCACCACTGCATCAACGTCGTGGCCAAACGGGTTGAGGATCCTGAAGCAGTGCTGATTCGTGCCCTAGAGCCCTTAGAAGGACTGGCAATCATGCGTCGGAACCGACGAGCGGCCAAACAAGACACCGACCTGTGTTCCGGCCCCGGAAAGTTATGCCAAGCACTGGCCATCAACCACCAGTTTGATGGAAGCGACTTGATCAATGGCCAGCAACTGTTCATCGAACTTTTCCGTCGCCGCGCGTATCCTGCACGACAGATCGCAGTGTCACCACGAATCGGCATTGCCTATGCGGGCCGGTGGGCACATAAACCCTTGCGATTCTTCCTGACACAAAACCCTCATGTATCGAAAGGATCCTGATCTACCGCTGGAAGTTCGACCGATCAGCTGAACCGCTTATCGGGCTGGTGTCCGCACCGAGAAGCAATGCCGCGATATGCAAAAGGTGTATTGAACCGTATTGTGGTCAAATAACAAATCTGACAGTAAGCTGTTTGGGCAGACAAACCGATAATGGTAAGACATGGATCAAACAGATTCAGATGGCAAGATTGAAGAACCGACGCTGGACGCTCAGTTGCAGCAAGAGATCGAACAGGCGATGGGCGACCAGAGTGTCGAGCAGTTGATGCAGCAGCATGAACCATCTGTGGCATCCGACGCCAGTCCCACCGCGAATAGCACACAAGAATTTCATGTGCAGATGAAGCGAGGCAGAATATCCGCCATTCGCGGCGACGATGTTTTCGTGGACTTGGGCGAACAGGGTGCAATCAGCGGTAAGCTACAGGGACTCGTGCCACTGGCCCAGTTCGACCGAGCTCCGCGCATCGGCTCGATCATGGATTTTGTGGCAGACCATGCTGACGAAGCCCACGGGCTGATCTATTTATCCCGTGAGGGCGAGGTCAGCCGAGCAACCTGGGAACAGCTACAGCGCGGCGCGATGACTGATGCCCGCGTCATGTCGGTGAACAAGGGAGGGCTGGAATTGGAGATGGTCGGCGGCATCCGGGCATTTATGCCCGCCAGCCAGATCGACCTCCATCACGTTCGCAATCTGGAGTCATTCGTGGGCCAGCAGTTAGAAGGGATTGTCCAAGAGATCGACCGCAAATCAAAGAAGGTGGTGCTCAGCCGTCGGCAGGTGTTGCAACGGCAGCGGGATCAGGCCTGCGCCGAGCTAATATCGCAACTGGAGGTCGGGCAGATCCGGGAAGGAATCGTCACCAGCATCGTCGAATTTGGAGCCTTCGTCGATCTCGGTGGCCTAGATGGGCTGGTCCACGTGTCTGATCTGAGCTACCAGCATATCAACAATCCTGCGGAAATGCTGGAGAGCGGCCAAACAGTCAAGGTGAAAGTGCTCAAGATCGATGCTGAAAACAAGCGTATCAGTTTAGGGCTGAAGCAGGTCGAACCGGATCCGTGGCAGTCCGTTGAACAAAAATACCCGGCTGGAGAGCCCGTGACGGTCCGCGTCATACGCACAACCAAGTTTGGTGCGTTTGTCGAGCTGGAGGCCGGCATCGAGGCGCTGCTGCCCATGAGCGAGATGAGCTGGAAACATATCCACCGAGCCGAAGAGGTCGCTGAGGTTGGTGCCGTACTATCCGCAGTGATCCTCAAGGTAGACCTAAAGCAGCGCCGTGTCTCGGTAAGCCTCAAGCAAGCACAGGGAGATCCCTGGATTGGCGCTGAGCACAAGTATGCTCCAAACACGGTTGTAGACGGCCAGGTCAAAAGTGTCACAGATTTTGGTGCGTTCATTGAGTTGGAGGCGGGTGTAGAAGGCTTGGTGCACATCTCTGAACTGGCCGACCGGCGGGTTGACAGGGTTGAGGATGTACTCCAGGTTGGAGATCTCAAACAATTTCGCATCCTTGAGATCAGCGAGGAGCAGCGCAAGATTAAGCTCTCGCTCAAAATGGCCGATCGCCCGAATCACAGCGAGCCCTCGCCATCCAAACCGGATACCATTTCAGACAAGGCGCCGCAAAAGAAGGCCCAGACCCGTAAACCCCGGCGGGGTCTAAAGTCAGGTCTGGGTAGCGTTGAAGGGATTGGCCTCGGCCAGCTGAATCTCAACGATTTTAAATAAGCGTCGGCGCCGGCTGGATCCTGACGCCTGCATATGCATCGCCAGTTTCCCAACATGCTGACCCTGATGAGGCTGATATTGGCTGGAGCGTTCTTCGGAGTACTCAACCAGTACCGCTACAGCGCGCCGGTACCGTCATGGGTATTGCCGTTGGCAATCATGATTTTCATCACGGCTGCCCTGACCGACATGTTAGACGGCCACCTCGCCCGACGCTGGAAAGTCGAGTCACAGTTCGGTCGCATCATGGACCCGGCCTGTGACAAGGTTCTGGTGATCGGGTCATTTATCTACCTGATGGGCGGCCGCTTCGTAATTCCACAGCAGACCGCCAGCAGCGAGTTCTTCAATATGGTCAGTGGGGTATATCCCTGGATGGTAGTGGTAATTCTTGCTCGGGAACTGCTTGTAACGGGGATCCGCGGTAAGTTGGAGGGGATGGGGATCAAATTTAGAGCTGTTTGGGCTGGGAAGCTAAAGATGATCCTCCAATCACTGGCGATCCCACTGGTGCTACTGATTGTCCACCTCGACCCAGAGCTGCCCAGTCACGGCTGGATGAGGCTGCTACGCGACGTGCTGGTATACCTAACAGTGTTGGTAACGGCCGTCAGTGGCATCCCCTACATTCTGGCCGCTGGTCGGGCAATGGGCAAGGCACCCAATGGTTAGTACTGGAATACCAAATAGTCAGGCAAAACTGATAAGTTCAAAGTTGAGTAAATAAGCCGATCGGCAGATAACCATTCGCGTGTTAAATCCCGGGTCCCGGCCGCCAACCAACATACACTTGTCCAACTCCAAAATCCAAAAGTGCCCCTCCAAGCTCAAGTCTCGGCGGGCGTGCAGCAGGCTACTGGGTTTGTCAAACTGATAAATACCACCGGGGTTGGCATCAATCCAGTCTGTTCTGAAAAATCTGACCCACAGGTGCTCCAGAACATTTTCGGCGGTGTATAACCTCGCGATCTAACAAGAGAATCACAACCTAATTATGCAGGTATGCCCAGTGAATTCCTACCCCCGTGGCCTAGGGCGGCGACTCGGATCCAGACGTCTGATAGTGGACCAGCACAGATCGCCAATGGTCAGCCGCTGATTGAATTTGTCCGCTACGATCACGCCAACTTCTTAGTGGCCACCGTACCTTCAGCAGTGGTCTTAATGTCGTATCCAGCTTCAATCAACTCTGATCGGATGCAATCGGAGGTCGCATAATCCTTGGTGGCTCGCGCCTCATCGATCGCAACGCACCGAGCCGACACGTCATCGTTGGGTTCCGGCGTCTTGGTAGGCAATATCCCCAGCACCATGTCGATCGTCTGCAGTACACCAAGTGACTCGAACTTGCAGGGATGCTCGGAACCGAGAAATTCAAACAGGACACCCAAAGCTCCAGCGATGTTCAAATCATCAGCCAGACATTCAATGAATCGCCTTAGTGTTGGATGGTCGGGATCGATTGGTTGTGCATGTTCACCAAAGGTTACAGCGATCTCACGGATACGGCTAACGTTGCGGGCTGAATCCTCTAGACCCTGGCGTGTCAGGTTCATCTGCGAACGGTAGTTGGCTTTAAGTAACTCGTACCGCAGCACCGCCGGATCAACCGGTCGACCGGTCAATGCCCCCTCAAGCACTTGGCGCACGGTATAGAAGTTGCCCTTGCTCTTGGACATCTTCTGCCCCTCGATAACCAGATGGCGGCTATGCATCCAATGGCGGGCAAAACAAGCCTCACCGGTGGCGCCGCGGGACTGGGCAATCTCACACTCATGGTGCGGAAAGATATTGTCCTCGCCACCGGTGTGGATATCGATGATATCCCGACCAAGTAGTGCAGTTGCCATAGCTGAACATTCGATGTGCCAGCCGGGGTACCCGGCCCCCCACGGCGAATCCCACTTCATAAGGTGATGGGGATCGGGTTTCCACAGCAGAAAGTCAGCGGGATGGCGCTTGACCGCTTGGTGGGCCTCGATCACCCGTCCCCCGGCCCCACCTCGCAATTGGTCAAGGGTATTACCTGAAAGCCGCCCGTAATCGGGAAAGGATTCGACCCTGTAGTAAACCGCTGAGTCATCCGCAACATAGGCATGGCCAGTATCGATCAGCCGTTGGATCATCTCCTTCATCTGCTCGATGTATTCGGTGGCACGTGGCATCTGCTGCGGGTATTCATCAGCCACCTTCAAACCCAGTATTCGGGCATCGGTCACAAATGCCTCGATATAAAATTTTGCAACCTGAAACGGATCGCCCGGGTCCTCTATCGCCAACACATGGGCCAACCCCTGCTTCTTCGCTTCCTTCAAACGCTCAGCGGCGACCTGCATCTTGTCCCGGCCCGATCCGTCGGCGATAGAGTCATCGGTCATGTGCCCAACATCAGTCATGTTCATGACCTGACGAACTTCGTGCCCTGACAACTCAAGAAATCGGCGCAGTACATCCGCAAATAGGAACGTCTTGAAATTGCCAACATGCTGGTAGTCGTACACGGTTGGCCCACAGTTGTACATGTACACCCGCGGCGGATCGACCGGTTCAAATCGTTCGACCGTATGTGTCAGCGTGTTGTAGAATCGGATCTCGGTCATACAGCACGATCAGGGTGTGATTCGCAAGATCGATAGCATCTAGGCTAGGCCCCTAGCGATTCATCAATAACCACCGTAGAAAAGCCAATGATATCGATGCAAACGGAGCCAGCTTGGAACTCCACCATCTCGCCAGAAGCCATAGTCGAACCAAACATGCCCTAGCATAGCTTGGATCCCGGGAGCGCCCAAGGCAGCAAAGTCCATTCTCTTTCTTTAGACAGGATTGCCTGAGACGGCTTATCGCGCTTACTCTACTGACATCTCAAGTATTTGCTTGCTTCAAAGTCGATCTCCCTGTCCGCGGGCGAGACTTGGACCATCAGCCTCCGCGTCGTAGCCTATAACGGACTGCTGCGCGCGAAGCGCCGGGCTGGATAGCTAAGCATCGGCCCCGATGTGCCGGAGCAGTTCGCGCATGGAGAAATGGCGAGCGATGTCGACCACGGCCACCGATTCGTTGAATTGCCCGTAGTTGTAGTCACGATTATGATGAATGACGTCGTCCCAGTCCGGTAGCGGGATTTCCCATCGAACGCGCCGACCTGTCCGGTGTTCAATCTGATGTACTCCGAGTATGATCGATTCTACATCGCAGCCACGAAGGAGTGGACGAAGGGATCAGTGCAAGAAACTCCCAACATGGATACAAGGTCCCACCACTTGATACTCGATCTCCGTTTTCGAGATACCCTGCAAGCACTGATCTGTTGCGCCATTTTCAAAGCGGTATGCAAGTTTTCCGGTATCATATAGGTCCTATAAACTATCCCGTCTCACCGGAGAAACCAAAATGATCAATACCGTGTTGGCAGTCGCGGCAACATGCCTCTGTCTGGCGACAATCGCTTCGACTAACAAGCCCGAAGGCTTGGTTGCTGAGTGGAATTTCGATTCTGAAGCCAATGATGTCGCCCGTGACAGCAGCGGACAGGGACACGCTGGCAAGATATTCGGCGCCACCCGAACCAAGCACGGCAACGGCTTCACTCTCGACCTGGACGGCAAAGATGATTACGTGGACTGCGGATCAAATGCCGCCCTGGGGATCAGTGGGCCGGTCACCGTTGAAGCCTGGCTCAAGCCCACCCGCAAGGCCTTCGGCGAAGCGACACTCTTCGGCACCGGGATGGCCGGATACGTGCTCACCTACTACAATACAGAGCTCTGCATTTTCTATATCGGCAGCGGTGGCAACAGTGTCCGAGGCAAACTTAATCTGCACGCGTGGAATCACGTGGTTGCAAGTTTTGACGGCCAGCGCATACGAATGTGGGTCAATGGTCAAAAGACCGGCGACCACGAGTCGAAGCACAAGACCTACAGCCCCGACGGCCACATTATGATTGGTACGCGCGGACGCGCCGATCTGCCCAAGTTTCAGGGCCCGGTCGACGCAATGCGCGTGTACAACCGCGCCCTCGACGCCAAGGAGGCCATCGCCCACTTCAAGAGCGAGGCTCCCCACTACGGCTTCGACCCCACCTGGTTCGAGCGGGTTAAGGTGACGCCCTACTATTACTTCGACCGTGATCAGATCGTCATCATGGTCGACTACAAAGGCCTCCAACCTTTATCCGGCCAGGGCCAGCTCCACGTCACGTTGGCAAGAGGCGGGGCTGCGCAAAAGATCATCGCACGACGGGCCATCGAGAATCTTTCCGACGACGGCTTGGCGGAAGTCACGCTGGCCTGCGCCGATCTCGAAGATGGCGATTACATCGTTCGCGTCCAGTTCGAAGATGCCGACGGGCCGCGTCCGGTCGAAGAACTGTCGTTTTCGTATCCGCAAAAAAGTTCGCCGCTGCCCGCGCCGGCGGCCCGGATGGTCGGCCCCCTGCCGCCACCCGTGGCTCCCACCCCGTTCAAGGTCAACGTAGGCAAGGCAGGTGGTTTCCAGATCACCACCCACGGAGCCCGATACGCAGTTCAGTCGCGAGTGTCTTGGCCCAACGGCGAATTCAACCGGCTGATTCCCGGCAACAAAACCGCAGGCGACGGCGAGTGCTCGTGGAGCACG
>CAUZOD010000031.1:0-17464 GCA_963581115.1 Phycisphaerae bacterium
TACGTGGGTGTGATCGGCAACGATCGATTGCAGACGCTGCCAATCTGGGAACTGCACTTTGATAAGCTGCGCGAAGAAGCGCCACGCATTGCCACCGGTAAAATCAAGTGGGACCTGAAATACCGGGAAAAGGCCGGTGTCCAAACACGGCCCGCTACCAATCTGCCCCATGGCCTTGACAATCAGATCCCCCGGTTGTGTAAGAGAGTCTACAAGGCCCTTTCGCTGTCTGGATATGCCCGCATGGACCTCCGTCTAACGAATGCTGGACAGGTTTACCTGCTCGAAGCCAATCCTAATCCTGAACTAGCCTACGGCGAAGACTTCGCCGAATCAGCCGAGGTCTCGGGCATCGGATACGAACAACTGCTCCACCGGATCATCAGTCTCGGACTTCGCTACCAGATGCGAGGGCAAATCTAGCCCCAGGCGCCGCGCCCGCCTTGCTGGCCCACACACGTCCGGTCACGACGAAACTGTGGAATATGTGAAACAATCTGCCTATATGTGCGAGAAGACCCACAACGACCCTTGGTTGGATCTGGCCAGCGTGGTGGCCGCTGTACGACCTGCAGGCCCCTCATCTGACCACAACTCCTACTGGTCCTCTACTTTCAGGATTCAAGCATTTCCGCCAATGAAGGGCACGTGCAGACCAGATTGCGGTCCCCGTATGCATTGTCGATACGGGCCGCCGCAGGCCAGAATTTGCGGCCCGACTCTGTAAGCCAATCAACTGGAAAGGCCGCCTGCGATCGTGAATAACCGTGAATCCAAACATCAGCACAAACCATTGATGCGGTGTGCGGTGCATTCTTGAGTGGGTTGTCACGACGATCAAGTCGGCCTTCCTCGATCTCTGCGATCTCCCGCCGAATCGTAATCATTGCGTCGCAGAATCTATCCAGTTCTGCCTTGGATTCACTCTCAGTTGGTTCGATCATCATCGTCCCAGCCACGGGCCATGAAATTGTTGGCGCATGAAAGCTGAAATCCATCAGCCGTTTAGCAATATCCTCGACTCGCACGTCTGCACTGCGATCGAATACCCGGCAATCGATTATGCCTTCATGACCCACGGTGCCATTGTGACCGCGGTACAGCACGTCGTAGTGTTCCGACAACCGGCAAGCCACGTAGTTGGCATTCAAGATGGCAATCTCACTCGCCCGAGTCAGACCCCCAGCCCCCATCATCGCGATGTACATCCATGAGATGGGCAGCAAAAGCGGGCTGCCTTCAGGTGCGGCACTAATTGGACAGTGCCCGGGAACTGGAAGTTCCCTGGTATCCTCAGATTCCAAGTCACCCGAACAAACGTCTTCCAACGGGTGTCCGGGCAGAAACGGCTCCAGGTGTTTGGCTACGGCAATTGGCCCCATGCCTGGCCCCCCGCCTCCGTGGGGAATGCAGAAAGTCTTGTGCAGGTTCAGGTGGCAGACGTCCGCACCAATATCGGCCGGTCGGCATAACCCCACCTGCGCGTTCATATTAGCCCCATCCATGTACACTTGGCCACCGGCGGTATGCACCTGCTGGCACAACTGACGGATAGATTGTTCGAACACCCCATGTGTCGATGGATAAGTGACCATTAGAGCCCCCAGACGGTCCCCCGCCTGCTGAATCTGGGCCTCAAATTCGTTCAGATCAATATTGCCCTGCTCATCACAGGTGATTGGGACCACCTCAAAACCAGAGATTACCGCGGAAGCAGGATTGGTTCCGTGCGATGAAGTGGGGATCAAACAGATCCGGCGTTGCTCCTGACCCGCTTGGATATGATGGCGGCGGATCGCTAGCAACCCGGCATACTCACCCTGTGAGCCGGCATTCGGCTGCAGTGACACCGCGACAAATCCCGTTATTTCGCAGAGCCACTGGCGCAAGTCGGCAGACACACGTTCGTAGCCTGTGACCTGCGCCGGCGGTGCATATGGATGCAACTCCGCAAAACCAGGCCATGTCACCGCCTGCATCTCCGCTGCTGCGTTCAACTTCATCGTGCACGAACCCAGTGGTATCATCGAGTGGCCTAGGGATACGTCGCACGACTGTAAACGTGTGATGTATCGCAGAAATTCATGTTCACTGTGATAGGAATTGAACACCGGATGCGCCAAAAGATCACCCTCACGCGCGTGGGGAGTTGCGATGATGCAGTCGATCGGACTGAGATCGTTCGGCATCGACCCATGGAATGCGGCCACAACCGACTGCAAATCCTCTTCAGTAGTTGTCTCGTCAAATGAAACGGCCACGGTCATCGCATCGAGCCGGCGTAGATTAATGCCATGATTCAGGGCCTCTGAGATCACCGCATCGGCGTCATCTACCACTACCGCGACGGTGTCAAAGAACGCCTCATGGCACACCCGGAAACTCGCTTGGCGCATCGAGTGAGCAAACACCGTCGCAAGCCCGTGTACGCGCTGTGCTATGCGTTGCAGTCCGCCGGGACCATGCCACACCGCATACATGCCGGCAATAATGGCCAACAGTACCTGAGCGGTGCAGATGTTGCTCGTGGCCCGGTCGCGCTTAATGTGCTGCTCTCGCGTCTGTATTGCCAAGCGATAAGCTCGCCTCCCTTCGCTATCACGCGATACACCTACGATTCGCCCTGGCATCTTGCGGCCGAACGGCTCATGGGTAGCAAGAAACCCCGCGTGCGGCCCGCCAAATCCCATAGGAACGCCAAATCTCTGCGTGCTGCCAACCGCAATATCTGCGCCCCAATGCCCGGGCGGCTTCAGCAGCACCAGCGCAAGAATGTCGCATGCGGCCACCACCAAACCGCCGGCCTGATGTACCCATTCGCATAGTTGCGAATAATTCTCCAGGCCTCCATCTGTGGCTGGATACTGCACAAGCACACCGCAAGCCTCGTCCAGTACCGACTGACTCAGCACCGCCGGATCAACGATTTTCAGTGAGAGCCCCATAGACCAGGCACGGGTACGAACTACGCTGACCGTTTGGGGGTGGCAGTTGTTCCCAACCAAAAACGTCGGTCGAGTGCCGCGGGCAACCGAGTGACACATCGCCATGGCCTCAGCGGCTGCAGTAGCTTCATCGAGTAACGAGGCATTGGCCAATGGCAGTGCGCACAAATCTGCCACCATGGTCTGAAAATTAAGCAACGCTTCGAGACGCCCCTGAGCGATCTCCGCTTGATACGGAGTGTAGGCTGTGTACCACAGTGGATTCTCAAGAATGTTGCGCTGAATAACGGGCGGGGTGATACAACCGTGATACCCCATTCCGATCATCGAACACATAACGTGATTCTCCGAAGCAATCTCGGCCAGTTCTTTGAGCATTTCCGCTTCCGACCGTGCTGGTGGCAGATGCAACGGCCTGCTCAGTCGAATGTCTTCAGGCACGGTGGCATCGATCAGGGCATCAAGCGTCTCGTATCCCACCACGGCCAACATTGCTTGGACATCGTCGTCGCTTGGACCGATGTGGCGACGCACAAAAGAATCGTCCGGGCATGGTGATCGTTTCGTCAAATCACTACTCCCGGGTACCTCGGCTTGGGTCATTGTCATCTTGGCAGTCTAGAATCACCTCTCCCGGAGGGCAATCCCGCTTAGTAAACTACCGTCTTCCGCATGACCCGCAACAATCACAAGATCTCAGAAATCTTCCATACCATGGCGGAGGTTCTGCAGATTTTGGATGCGAACCACTTCAAAGTAATTGCCTTTCAGAAAGCCTCGCGGGTGATGAGGGAACTGCCCCGTGACGTGGCTGAAATCGAGCCTTCTGAACTTAAAAAGATTGATGGCATCGGTAAGGGTACAGCCAAACGTATCGCCGAATTTCTGAAGACCGAACGCATCATCGATAACGAAAAGTTGCTCGAACAGGTGCCCGTTGGACTGCTGTCGCTACTGGATATTCCTGGCATGGGAGCCAAGACGGTTTCACTGCTCTGGACTCAAGCCGCAGTGGTTGACCTCGACAGCCTCAAGAGCCGCTTGGCAACCGGCGAACTAGAACTTCTGCCCGGTCTGGGCGCTAAAAAGCTAGAGAACATCCAAAAAAATATCGCCTTCGCTGAATCGGCTCGCAAACGGACGAACCTCGGCGTAGCTCTACCCTTGGCACGTTCAATCATCGATACCTTATCCCAAGCACCCGGGGTCAAGAAGATCGACCACGCCGGAAGTCTGCGGCGAGGATGCGAGACCATTGGAGATATTGATCTGCTCGTGGCTGCTTCGCAAAAAGATGCCTCGTCGATCATGAAGTTATTTGTCGGGTTGGATCTGGTAGATTCCGTAATCGTTCAAGGGACGACCAAGAGTTCCATCCGCACGAGCAATGGATTACAGATCGATTTGCGCCTGGTTCCAATGGAGAGCTATGGCGCAGCAATGATGTATTTCACGGGCTCAAAGGAGCACAATGTGCGGCTGCGAGAGCGAGCGCAATCCATGAACATGACACTGAACGAATACCGACTTGAGCACAAGAAAACTAAGCAGGTGGCGGCAAACCACACTGAACAGCAGATCTATAAGGCACTGCAGCTAGACTGGATCCCTCCGGAGCTGCGTGAAGATCGTGGTGAAATCACGGCAGCTGAAAGCGGTGTCCTGCCCCGACTGATTCAGATTCAAGATATTCGCGCAGAATTGCATGCGCACACCACGGCTAGCGATGGCCTCTGGTCGATCACCAAACTCGCCCAGGCGTGTATCGAACGTGGATTTCATACAGTTGCAGTCACTGATCACTCCAAAGGCCAGATTCAAGCCAATGGTCTGAACCATCGGCAACTAAGCAAACACATCAAACAGGTACGCAAGATTGCCGACGAGTTAAAATCATCGATCACGATTTTAGCTGGCAGCGAAGTGGATATCCTTGCCGACGGCAAGCTGGATTACCCCAATAACCTGCTCGCTGAACTTGACATTGTCATAGCTTCCCCCCACGCGGGCCTCTCCCAATCCCCGGAGAAAGCAACATGTCGGCTACTGCGAGCGATTGAAAATCCGTATGTAACTATTCTAGGCCACCCAACCGGGCGACTGATTGGGCGCCGCGAAGGACTGCGCCCTGACATTGGCACCTTGATAGAGGCCGCACAACAACGTGGCATCGCGATGGAGATCAATGCCAACTCATGGCGCCTGGACCTAAGAGATCTGCACGCCCACGCCGCGATAGACGCAAAAGTCAAACTTGCGATTAACACTGATGCCCATGGACCGGGCGACCTGGATCAGTTGCAATTCGGTGTTTTGACAGCGCGGCGGGCTGGAACTTCTGCAAAAAATGTGATCAATTGCATGACGAAAGCAACCCTGGACAAATGGCTCCAATCAACCCGCGATTGAGATCCCCAGGACTAACCGGACGTGCCCCAGTCCCTCCGAATCTGGGTCAATGGGATGCTGCAACTGCATGGGACATGACCGACTTAGCCAAGCGGCCGTAATCCAGCGCGCCGTGGCATTCAGGCGCGTATTCGAAAATTGAGCGGCCAAAGCTTGGGCTCTCGGCCAGCTTGATATTCCGACGGATTGGTGGCGCCAAGACGACCGCATCGCACCATGGGACGTCGGTACCTCGTGCCGATTCCAAAAATTTCTGTAAATCCGCGATCACCTCGCCAGCAAGAATTGTCTGCTTCTCGTGCATGCACAACACAACTCCAGAAACGCGCAAGTCATGATTGACTCCCTGACGGAGCATCATGATGGTTTCTAGAAGCTTCCCCAGCCCCTGCAAGGCAAGGAAGTGTGCCTGCATGGGCACAATGACCTCCTGAGCAAATGTCAATGCGTTGATGGTCAGCAGCCCCAAGGAAGGCGGACAGTCGATCATCACGTAATCGTAGGCGGCAGCTGTGTTCACAGTAGTGGAATCCGGGGTCCGAACCTCGCCCCCCAATCCGTCCGGTTGAGTCGGGCAGAAGTCTCCTCGTGGCTCCTGACCCCGAACCACAACATTATGATCCGGCAACGAGGCTTGAGACAGAAGAGCCATGATCTTCTGCCTGAGAACGGTTTGGGCGGCACCGGTTACCACTTGATCAGCTAACTCCGACTCAACGCCAGCCAAGCTAACCTGCGCCGGAAGCAAGTCCACCGCGGATTCTGTTCGCTGGAGAATCTCAGCTGCCGTCGTCATCGGATCGACCAACAGGTGATACATGCTCTTCTGGAGCGAATCGGATTCAACACCAAGATGCAGCGATAAGTGAGCTTGTGGATCCAGATCGATAAGAAGCACGCGTTGCCCCATGTGGGCCAGTGCAGCACCTAAGTTGACACATGTAGTCGTCTTACCAACACCACCTTTTTGATTCATTAGCGCAATAACACGGACCGCACCACGAGGATAT
Organism: Phycisphaerae bacterium; assembly: GCA_963581115.1. Lineage (GTDB taxonomy): Bacteria > Planctomycetota > Phycisphaerae > Phycisphaerales > Phycisphaeraceae > CAUZOD01. Next base: position 6,365 of record CAUZOD010000031.1, read on the forward strand.
TGTGCCGCTGGAACCGGCGGTTCGGGAGCGCTGACGTGAACTCTTGGCATACCAGAGGTGTTGGACCGGGTAATCGATTGCGCCTTGGTTGATTCAAGATGGGCTTGGGACAATGCGACGCCTCCATGCGTCCAGCGACTCTGCCTTCGAAAGCCGGGGCAGTATACCACAGGTTCGCCCCAATTCATTCGCCGCGTTCGATCCCAGCCACCCCGCCACCGACTGTGCTGACGGCCGTACAATGATGGATCCCAGCCCTGCCCCATCGATCGCCTAATAATTTATTGTTAAGCTATGCAAGCTCACAGCAGCCTCTCCCGGTAATTGGCAAATACACCGCATCCCGCTATTCTGCGGCGCTCCGCACGAACCGTTCCTACCCTGCGGCAAAGGAATTCATCCGCCATGGCGACCACAGGCACCGTATCACAGGTTATTGGTTCTACGTTCGACGCACAGTTTCCCAACGCGGACCTACCAGAAATCTACAACGCAGTCGAGCTCCACTTCGATGTCGCAGGTACCAGCCAGTCGCTGACCGGAGAGGTACAACAGCATCTTGGTGGCGGCCAGATCCGTGCCGTGGCGCTAGGCTCAACGGATGGGCTGACCCGTGGCACCCCGGTCACCGACACGGGCCAGCCGGTATCGGTCCCCGTCGGTGAAGCGGTCCTCGGACGAGTCTTCAATCTGCTGGGTGATCCAATCGACAAAAAGGGGCCTGTGGCCGCAACCAAGCGCCGGCCGATCCACGCCGATCCGCCAAAATTTACGGCCCTAGAAGCCAAGACGCAGATCCTCGAAACCGGCATCAAGGTAATTGATCTGCTGTGTCCATTCGTGCGAGGCGGCAAGATTGGGCTGTTTGGTGGAGCCGGTGTCGGAAAAACTGTCATCATTCAAGAAATGATCGCCCGTGTAGCCCGTGAGTTTGGCGGCTATTCGGTCTTTGCCGGTGTCGGTGAACGCACGCGAGAAGGCAACGACCTGTGGCGGGAGATGTCCGAGGCACAATACACCGATGAGAACGGCCAGACGGCACATGTTATCGACAAAGTGGCCATGGTCTTTGGGCAAATGAATGAGCCGCCAGGGGCTCGACTGCGTGTCGGCCTCTCAGGACTGACAATGTGCGAGGAGTTCCGCGACGCTTCGGGCAAAGAGACGCTCCTTTTTATCGACAACATCTTTCGATTCACACAGGCGGGATCGGAGGTTTCCGCTTTGCTAGGACGCATGCCATCGGCGGTGGGTTACCAGCCGACATTGGGAACTGAGATGGGGCAACTGCAGGAACGGATCACCTCCACTGAAAAGGGAGCTATCACGTCGGTGCAGGCGATTTACGTGCCGGCTGACGACTACACAGACCCAGCACCGGCAACCACCTTCAGTCACCTAGACGCGTTTGTGATGCTGCAGCGATCCATCACAGAGAAAGGTATCTATCCTGCAGTGGATCCACTTGGATCGACCAGCCGAATCCTTGATCCCAACACCGTTGGAGACGAACACTACCAGGTGGCACGCCAAGTGCAATCCATTCTTCAGCGGTACAAGAGCCTTCAAGACATTATTGCAATTCTCGGCGTGGAGGAACTGAGCGAGCAGGACAAACTGGTCGTAGGTCGGGCCCGAAAGATCGAACGATTCTTGAGCCAACCCTGCTTTGTGGCCGAAATTTTCACCGGGTACCCCGGTATTTACACTCCCCTGAAAGACACGATCGACAGCTTCCGACGCCTGTGCGCCGGTGAAGCGGATGACCTGCCTGAGGGTGCGTTCATGTACGTGGGGACCATTGATGATGCCCACGCCAAAGCAGAGAAGATGGTGGCCGATGCTTAGCCCACACACCTACGGGCAATAATGAACTTGGCCCCGTGACCGCCTCCACTCGCAGATGACAAATCGTGATTATTGACCGAAAGGATGGGATGAGTGCGCCAAGGGGGCGGTCTGCTGTAGCTTGGCGATCGAACCATCCCGGAACTCGCTGTCAAACAACAGAATAACGTTAGCGAGCCGCGACTATTGGTTGACCCGAGTTGCAGTCACCGCCGTACAGTCCAGCATAACTTGAGTCTGTATCAACTCATACGCCACACTCCACCAACACCGCCAGGTAGTGCAGTCTTTCCTTGAGCAGCCCAACCAACCGTCGGGCAAACTGCACATCGCTGCTAGTTCAAAACCACAATATGCGGTGTGGCGGGTATAACTTTCTTGGAGCTGGAACCCGTTTTTGAAAGGAGTAAGAAGATGACAGAAAATGGCGAAGCAACGGTCATCGGGGCTGACAGCTACTTCAGAGGTGAACTGAACTTCAATGCCGCGGCAAAGATCAAAGGCCGGTTTGAAGGCCAGATTAGTGGTAAAGGAGAACTACAGGTCGCCAATGGCGCCCAATACAAAGCCGATGTCGCGGTCGGGTCTGCCCTGATCGATGGCATGATCCAAGGCAACCTTAAGGCCTTGGAAGTGGTGCAACTCAACGCCGATGGTGTGGTTCAGGGTAATATCACTGCAGCCAAGATGGTGATGACCGAAGGTGCTGCGTTCTACGGCAAGTGTGCCATTGGCCCCGACGGCGCGGTCAATAAACCCTCGACGGCGGCCTCCGGCAAACCCGCGGTCGCCCCCACCAAGCCTACACCGACAGTCACAACTGCCCCCCCATCCACAGCCGCTGTAGCCGGCAAGAAATGATCACGACCGGGTGTAATATTCGTCAAGGATGATGGCGCGACAATTAGGCCCACGGACGGTGCAGTGCTATCACTGCCGGCACCAGTTTGAAGTCGGCGGCATGGCTCAGTCCACATCCTGTCCCGGCTGCAACAAGCTGTTAATAGTCCACGACATCGTGGTTGACCGCTTGCGCGCCGGACTGATTGAGTTACGTACCTGTGGGAGAATTGACGTGAAGAAACGGGGTCGGCTGATGGTAGCCAGGCTCGTTGAGGCCCACGGCGAGATCCACTGTGAAGGCATCATTGACGCCAAGAAGATCGTGTCTGGATCACCTGTTTCTTTGGGACCTAAGTGTAGAGTCCGCGGAGAGTTGCGCGCGCCATCCCTGACAATTCAGCTCGGCGCGCGCGTGCTCAGCGGCAATGTTTCCGTTCCCGGCGATTTCTCTACAGACCTATTGGCACCCATGTCTCGAAGCAAGAAGAACACTAGGCCATGGCGCAAAAATCCCGCCTATACCTCCAGGCCAAGGACCACCCAATGATGAAAGCAGCCAGCATGATTGGGTTGCTGTTCGCCCCATGTATAAATCTGTTTGCCACAACCTCCGACCAAATGTCGCCAACCCATCGCACTGGGGAAAACTACGAATTGCGTCAGCAATTGGGACGTCTGCAACAACGACTGCACGAGACCGAAACGAACTCACTCAACTGCGCACGGAGAATGCGCACCTGCGGAAGCAGCAGCATCGCCTAATCCAATTAGCGGGCATGACTCCCACTGGTGAATTGGTCCGCTCACGCCATGCCATGATTGAACAGTGGTACGATAATCACCAGGATCAAACGATCGTTCGTTCTAAACCAGATGACGTGACGAAGATCCATGGGTCGCGCAAGTTCCATTCAATGACACTGGGTTATTCGTACCCCGGCCGTGAACCAACCGGTCCCGCCCCAACTCTGCGATGGCATATTCAGTCAATATTTTCCGGTGGCGCCTATCAGAACGAGCCCCAACTGCGACTACGGATTGATGGTGAAGAGGTAATCCTCGCTATCGTGGACTACCACTGGGGGAAAAACGCCAATCCAGTATCGCCGGCAGACGGCGTGCCAATCGGGACGATGAGACCCTAATAATAGATGTGGATAAACCGCTTCTGGATCGAATCTCTTGGGCCACGGCGGTACAAGTCGCAATCAAGAACATTCGATTTGCGCTCAGCCGAAACCAGATTGCCAGTTTCGAGGCAATGCGTGAACGTATTGAGCTGCACTGGCCGGAACTGACAGCAGCAACCTCCGGTTCAGATGCGAGCACTGACTGAAGCAATGTCCTATCAAAACCACGTGCTGGGGCCGTGATCTTGGGCTTGGCTGATTAGAACTCCGCTATGAAGGCGTCGATCGCCGTGCTGAACTTCTCAGGGGTCTCGTAAATACCCAATTCGATTTCTGTCTGCACACGATCGACCAGATCCTGACGCACATCAGGTAATTCGGCAATTTTGCTGAGCAATTGGGCTGCAGAAGATAGCTCCACTCGATCCACCGACCGGCTGGCCGCTTCTAGCTGCACCGGACCCGTGCGCTCAGTTTGCAGCATAGACCCAAGACTTGCCGAACTTGGTTGGCCGACCGGGACAATATTACTCATTGTTGTTAACTCCTGATGCCGAATGAGCTCTAGCCGCCCACCTGCGGCCTCTGACCACCCCAATCACAGCATCATAGAAAGTATCGCCCATGCGCCGAGTCAACCCTGAATTTATGGGGCGAGGATTGATCAATTCATAAAATCATATTATAAATTCATTTATATAGATGTCGGGTAAAAAAGGTCCGGTAATTAGGGGGTGATCTGTACTGGGCAATCGCGATGGAACTGTTGAGTTTTCCACAGCTTATCCAACCCTAACTACCAATTTGGGCACTTAGATAATTTTTTATTTTTGTCATGAACGTGGTTCAAGACATTGCAAAACTGGTGGTGAATATCAACATCGTGAACACGAACCAACTGAACGCCCGCTTGCATTGCCAGTGCCGTGGTTGCACACGTTCCACCAACACGATCATTCGGATCTTCGCCCCCATGGCCCAGCGAAGCAATGAATCGTTTTCGGCTTGCTCCCAACAGCACCGGGCACCCTATCGCGACAAAACGAGCAAGCGAGGCCAGCAGTTGAAGGTTGTGATCCAAGTCTTTACCAAACCCAATCCCTGGGTCAATGACCACCTGCGATGGTGCCACGCCAGCAGCCTCGGCTGCGCCAACCCGCTGCCGAAGAAACATTTCAACTTCGTCCACCACATCACGATAGACCGGTGCCTGCTGCATCGTCGCCGGCTGCCCTTGCATGTGCATCAGAACGATGGGCACCTCATGTTCGGCCGCGAGACGAAGTATTTCCGGATCATGCCGCCCCGCAGAAATATCATTGATCATCGACGCTCCACCGTCTAACGCCGCCGCTGCAACCCCAGCGGATGTGGTGTCAATGCTAATGGGAAGTTCAGGCAACCCGGCGGCAATTGCGCTAATCACCGGCAGTACTCGTTCAATCTGCTCGGCCGGATCCACATTCGGGGCACCGGGTCGGGTTGACTCTCCCCCAACGTCGATCAGGTCCGCTCCATCATCAACCATCTTCCGAGCATGGTCCACCGCAGCCTCTACTGAGGCAAATCGCCCCCCATCCGAAAAACTGTCCGGGGTGATGTTGAGAATCCCCATCAGCCGCGGACGAAGGGCTTGGTTAAGTTTCAGCTCGGGTCGATCAGGAAATCGCAGTTCCATCGGGCAAGAGTTTACCCAGCGACCCATACAAACGTTGCCATCCATAAGGATCCACACTCACCACACTACCCACAGACTCTACCGGCGGTGTTTGGGCCGGTTGATCTGTCTTGCGTGATCGGCAACTTATGCGTCTGCTCCTCGGTCAGTCCAAGGGAAAGTAGCAGGGTGCGAGGGCCGATACTTGGTACATGAGCAGCCTATCCTTGACAAACCTGAACGGCTCAAACCCTACGATCTCAGAGGTGCTAGATCGCCTCAATAACCAAGCAAGCCCCCATGAGCCCTATGAGCGCGATGAATATCGCCTGGCTGTACAGGCCCCGGCAAATCTGGGAATTGTTCCATGCCAACCTGTGATTACATCGATTGGACCGACTGCACCCGAAGACACTGGAAGATTCAAACCGGTCTATGCTGCCTGGGTGACGGACATATCAGACGTGGGCCTGGGGATGCTGGTCGATCGCGACCCATCAGAACACGAATCGCTCTGGATTGACCTTTCATCACTGGTAAATCAGCCACTACTGGTCCCAATCCGTATGGTCTACTGCACCCGGTTGCTGTCGCGCACGTTCCGTGTAGGCGCATTGTTTCGCTGATCCAAATGCCACCACATCAAAATTGCCGCAACAATAGTGATGACCTAAGTCGATCTCCAGGTGGAGACATACCGACGGGCCATACAACAGTCTTCTTACTCAAGAGGCGCACCGAGTAATGGGTAGAGTCGGCCCTCATGCTCATCGATCTGTCGCTGCGCTGCCACGGCATCTAGATCTAATCTCGCCATCACCAATGCCAGTTTAACCCTCCCATTGGCCTGGTCGAGTATCAATTCGGCGTTCCGACGTGACATCTGGCACTGATCGCACAAGATGCGAATGGCCCGATCCCGCAGTTTGCTGTTCGTTGCCCGCAGATCAACCATCAGATTTCCCCATGTCTTGCCCAGGCGCACCATGGTCACGGTGGAAATCATGTTCAACGCGAGCTTAGTCGCCGTACCGGCCTTCATGCGAGTCGACCCCGTGATGACTTCAGGCCCCACGCGCAGAATCACGAGGTGATCCACGGCTACGGGCTTCGCCCGTTCCACACAGCACAACATCGCCGTTACCGCGCCGCACTGCTTTGCCCCCGTAAACGCACCTAGCACATAGGGAGTCGTGCCTCCGGCCGCGATACCCACGACGGTATCGGCCTGGCCGATTCCCAGTCGCTTCAAATCGGCTGCCGCCGCCTCGGGGTCGTCTTCCATTGCTTCGCTGCTGGTACGTAGCGCCGCATCACCACCCGCGATCACACCTACAACCTGCCTCGGCTCGGTGAAAAAGGTTGGTGGGCACTCGCTGGCATCCAGTACACCCAGTCGGCCTGATGTTCCAGCCCCGACGTAAACCAGCCTTCCGCCACGACGCATGCCTGCCACCACCGACTCAATCACCGGTGCCAGATCTGCCGACGCTGTGCGCACGGCCGCCACGGCCTTGGCATCTTCGTCTGCCATAATCCGCAAGGCTTGTTCGATCGGCATCACATCGATCTGGCGCGAAGCCGTGTTGCGCTGTTCGGTCAGAAGACGTCCACGATCAGGAATCGTTGCACTCATGGGTGCACCCACACACCAGCCACACCAGGATCACTTGCCCCAGTCACCTGCTCCAACGTAATTGGTACGCCATCCTGACTCATTGCTCCCAAAACCGCAAAGGCTACGGCCTCTCGGGCTTCGCACGCGATGCCCCATTCGTCTGAACGTCTCAGGCGCACGTGGTTTGGCAGCTTTCGCGCAAGACAATCGACCAGAGTTCGGTTGTATGATCCGCCACCAGCGATCACCGCTTCAATGTGGCCGGAAGTTATAACTGCATTCGCGAGCCACCTGGCCACCGCTTCAACACCAGCTGACACCACTTCTTCTGCAGCCATCCCGGCGCAAACGTCCCGCACGAGCCAGCGAATCCAGTCAGTGTGGAATTCCTCCCGCCCAGTGGAACCCTCCGCCACCGGGCACCGCCCAACCGCCGCGTGAATCGCTGCCGAAAAAGACCCCTGTCGGGCGATCTGTCCGTCTCGGTCAAACGTCAGGTTCGCAAATAATTCGTTTACCAGTCCGTCGATCAGAAGGTTGCAGGGGCAAACATCACGAGCCTCGATTCGATCAGGCCCGACACCAGCTGGCAGCAGAGTGATATTGGCAATACCACCTAGATTGATCAGGATCCGTGACTGGTGGCAATCCCGATAAAGGACCCAGTCGGCCAATGGCGTAACTGGAGCGCCCTGACCACCCGCCACCAAATCCGCCTGTCGCAGATTGAAACACACCGGCAACCGCAGGCGACGCACAATTGGGTAGGGATCAAACAACTGCCACGATAGGGGCCCTAGGTTATCGCGAGGAGCGTGCCAGATGGTCTGGCCATGTGCAACAACAAAATCAGGCATGCGGCCACAGACTCCGGACAAGGTGGGTATTGAAAAGCCCTTTAACAGGCGGTCGATTGCTTCTGCATGCTGCTCGCCGAGGCGCCGTGCAACCCGCAAATAGTCGAGCGGCACTCGTGGAGCACCGCCCGTCATTGAACCAAGATCGTGAACCAGCTCACCCAAAGGCGCATGCACTACCGACCTGCAACGGGCAATCATCTCCAAACCCTCTCCAATGATTTCAACCAGTGCAACATCTAGGCCATCCAAACTGGTGCCCGTCATGCAACCAACCACCCAACGCGTTCGCCTATTTCCCATACCTCCAAGATAACCGGGCCGTGAATTGACGCTCGCCTTTGGCAATTGGATCGGTTCGGCAGTAATGCCATGCCGGGTCTGATTCTGCCCAATCGCGGCCATATCACCTCGGCATTCGATAATCGCTTCGAGTGCCCTTGAATTGCACGCCGAACATACAGAGCAGCCTCGAATGCGGCTTGGCGCGATCAGTTCAAGGTCTCGCGACGGATCAGTATCGCATCCAAGATAATCCTTGGCTTTCGCAGGATCGTATGATGGATTCAAAACCTGCTGGCTGCATGAGACCAATCAAATCCGTCTCAGCATGAACAGACGCTATCCGACAATTGATTACAGTTCCGTCCATATTCACATCAACTAGCCCTCTTACCAGCCGAATCCATCGGCTCGAAAATCCTGATGTGGCCAAACCATCCCCTAAGCTTAAATCGCGGGCTTGTCATTGAATGCAATGTGATTGCGATCTAGCAAGGTTCCCATGGCCTGATAGAGCGATGCCAGGGCGTTATTGTAAGCAGCCAGTGATCGGTTCTCCTGAGTTTCGGCATCGGCCAACCGCTCTTGAGCCCGAAGCTTCAGGTCAACCAAGAACTCGGGGGTCAGGGCGACACCCGCCTCTTCTTGAACTTCGATCGCCCGCAAGTTGTCTGCCGCGGCCAAACGCGCCGATCGAGTCGAACCCATCAGTTGGTATGAGGTCAATAAATCTCTCAATGCCTGCTTAACCTCAAGTACAATCTCTTGGGCCATGTCTTGGTAGACAATGGTAGCCTGACGACGCTCTAGTCGCCGCTGAGAGTATTGCGCCTCAGGACCACGATTTCCAATCGGCACCTCAAACTGTCCCCCAATTAGATAATCAATAAAATCATCCTGCCCAAGCGAATCATACGCGTTACCAGCGTCTCTGGTACTAACCCCATTAAAGTTGATCGAAGCATTCAGATTGAGCTCTGGCAGACGGGAGTTGTCGGCAACACGATGACGAATACTTGCATCCTTAATCTGCAACAGGGCGAGCTGAAGCTCCGGGCGATTCTGCATCGCAATTGTCACCGCATCTAGCAGGTCAAATGTCACTGGCGCCTGAGCTGGCCGATCCAGTGGGGCGACCAATGTTTCGGTACCGACCGTCAGATCCGGTGAGTTGATCAAGCGTTTGAGTGCATCAGACGCATTGCGTACCAGTTGCCGGGCCCGGATGACATCCGACCGCCGCAACTCCACGAAGCTATTGGCCTCGGTCAGGCGTACCGGATTAACGTCAAAATCCTCTCGTGCCTTCAACCGATCCCGATCATCAATTGTCCGATTCAGAAGGCGGGTCCTGATCAGCAACTCCTGACGACTAAAAACCACGTTCCAATACGCAGCCTCAACACTGGCACACAACTGACTCAAACTCTGCCTCAGCCTCTGAACTTCGCTACGATGGGCATTCTTGGCCAGCACGATGTTTGCTCGATTCACATCGGATCCAAATCCACGCAACAGGGGCTGAGTCAAATTCAGTGCCAAATCAGTTTCGTAGTAATCGAAGTTGGAACCGGGAACTGAAATATCCGCATACTGCAGTTGCGTCTGTATCTCAATATTCCCACCGGATACCAGTCGCTTCCGTAATCCGGTAAGAAGCGTGTACGTCTCCATTTCGGTGGGGATTATAGATGCTGGAACTACCAACATATTCGGCTGAAATGTATGACCCTTGGCCCAGTCAGCGCTGCTGAAAAACGCCATATCAAACCCAGAAAATGCTGCAGTTACCTGGGTCTGTTGGATCGCTGGTGTCAAGCGTGCTGCCTGTAAAGACAGATTGTGTTCGACGGCCAATTCGATGGCCTGCTGCAGGGTCATCTGCACGGCCTTAGTTTCAGCCTCGTTTAAGAGATTCGGGCCAAGTTCCAAAGGATCGTCCACATAAGCCTCAAAGCCACTCATAGCATTCAGCTCTTCGAGGCGTTCTGCGGTCAAGTCTGCTTCCACATCATTGGCCTGCCACTGCAACTCGACGATCTGGCCATCGGCCATGCCGCGCACCTTACGCTCGTAATACCGGATCATCTGGTTGTGCAGTTCCTGCTCAGTTGTGCGATACAACGGATCGGCACAACCACCCATCAGGAACACCGCGATTAGAAGTGGCAATTTATATTTCATATCGAGTACAATGGGAGAATGTTTGATTTTTACACCAACATCGCTTCGTAACCCAGATCTGTAAAAATCGCGCCAGCGTGGATTGCATATGTCGTCTTAAACCTGCAATCTGCTCCAATTTGCTGTAGCCTTGTTCAGTTGTCTGCAGCCAGTCCTATAACCTGCAAACAACGGGTATACTCGCAGGCGAGTAACCCTCCGACCACAATGGCCGCGGGGAAAAACTGGGACCAAGACCCGTTAGTTAGGGGAATCACCAACCCCCCCCAAGAAACTGGAGGGCAACTGGTTCCCCTGGCCTGCCCGCCTGCAGGACAGACGCTAGGTGGAGAAAACTGACGTCATCCAGCCATAGACCGCGACAGGCCCTACTATAGAGAGAGCCGCTTCCGATTCATAAGGGGACCGAATCGATGTCACACCCGATGACCATGACCGAGAAGATTATTGCTGCCCATGTCGCATCTGGAAACTGCGCATCTGTGCGGCCCGATGAGAATGTCTGGGTCAAGGTCGATATCCTCATGACCCATGATGTCTGCGGACCAGGCACAATCGGTATCTTCCACGAGAGGTTTGGATCCGATGCAAAGGTCTGGGATCCGGACCGTGTGGTCATCATCCCAGATCACTACATCTTTACTGCCGATGAAAAATGCCATCGCAACGTGCAGACACTGC
>CAUZOD010000032.1:0-17437 GCA_963581115.1 Phycisphaerae bacterium
TTGCCGGAGGTCTTGGTTTCCCCGCCCGCAGTGGCTTCCTCCGGATCAACCCCCGCCCCAAGCAGATTCAGTACCTCCTCGCGCACTTCCTCCAGTTTCAGGCTCAGATTCAACAGGACTTGGGCCGCAACACCTTCGTGCTCGCGCAGCAATCCCAACAGCAAGTGCTCGGTACCCACATAATTGTGATTGAGATTACGTGCCTCTTCGATCGCGTATTCAATTACTTTCTTGGCACGAGGTGTCTGTGGCAATTTGCCCATTGTGACCATATCCGGACCTGACTTGACTAGTTTTTCCACTTCAAGCCGGACCTTGCGCAAGTCCACGTCCAGGTTCTTTAGAACATTGGCGCCAACCCCTGAACCCTCTTTGACAAGTCCGAGGAGAATGTGCTCTGTCCCGATGTATTCGTGATTGAATCGCTGTGCCTCTTGATTGGCCAGCGCCATTACCTTCCGTGCTCGATCTGTGAATCTTTCAAACATGGAATTTTCCTGTCATCTTCCTTGGGTACATCCCACCATCTACATACAGTACGCCACCCACGAGTCCGGGGATCGACCCCCTCTCAATTTTACAACCGCCATAATATTGGACCAAACAGCCAAAAAGTCCCTGCCAGTTACCCAAGTCGGCTAAATCATCTCGCCGCTATCCTAACGGTCTTTATCGGCCAAAACAGCATAAGGATACCCAATGCCCAATTGCAAGCAGGATCCCACTGCAATCAAAGCGTGCCGATATGGCGTGAGGTGTTTTATGTGACGCCGTACAACTGAGTTAGGAAGCTCATTGCAGCAATGATACCCGGCAAATACCCCATCACCTTGCCACCCGCGGGCAGCTGCAAGCAACGCTGACGAAGCACTGGTCAATTCGCTGGATCTGATCCGCAGACCGCCAGTTGAACCGCTCAGAACAGCGATGGAATCGAGGTTCGCTCTGGGTCAGATTGCCGGCCACGCACCGGCAGCTCGAGCGAAAGGGGGCTCGCCAAGCAATCAAGGCAACGGCGGCAATGGAGCTGAGGGGGCTTGAACCCCTGACCTCCTGCATGCCATGCAGGCGCTCTCCCAACTGAGCTACAGCCCCGCAGACTGTGGTCCAAATCCACCTTGCGATTCAAGCGCGTTGCTAGCGGGAGTATAGGTCCGGCCGACATCACCAGCAAGCACGGGGCGGCATCGCCAACAGCAGCAGTTCAACAAAATATCTAATACGGAATTTTTGGTATAATTGGGGAGGGACCATCACAGCAATGGCAGCATCCTGCTGCAACCCCACAATCAGGAGACAGTATTTGTCCCTTCAGGATGATCTCTACCAGTTGTTTCTGCTCGACCAGCAGGTCCGCGGGCTGCGCCGCCGCCTGGACTCAGGGCTACGGCGTCATGGACTGTTGCAGGGAAAGGCTGAACAATTTGAAAGCCAGCATCGTGAATTGCTGACTCAGCTCAAGCAAGCGCAGGCTCGGGCCGCGGACCTGGAACATCAGTCTGATGACGTGGAACAAAAAGTCGAGTTGCACCGCGAACAGATGAATACGGTGACGACCAATAAGGAGTACTCCGCGCTACTGGTAGAAGTGAATACTTTGAAGCTTGAGAAATCCAAGCGCGAAGATGAAGCACTCGCGCAACTGGACGAGGTGGATGAAATCAAGCAGCGCATTGAAGAACTTTCCGAAAAACTCGCAGACCAGACGAAGCTCGTCCAAGGTGCCGAAACGGAGATCGACGCGGCCCGTACCGAAGTCGGAGATCGACTAAACCAAGCGAAGAATGAGCGGAATGATGCCGCCGCCAAACTGGGACCCACGGTACTCAATACGTTTGAGCGAATTTCCCTCCACCACGACGGCGAGGCCTTAGCATTGGTCGAAGAGCAGGACAGGCGCCGCCGGGAGTACTGCTGCGGCGGATGCTACATCCAATTACCGTTCGAACACATCAATACCATCATGGTCCAGCCGAACGAGCCGGTCCAATGCCCCTCCTGCCACCGATTCATCCACATGGCCGACGAGTTAAAGGTCGCCATCGGACCAAAGTAGACACGAGGTGGACAAATTAGGCTCCGCCGCGTCATGCCTGTAACCTGCCACACCACGACGAACCTCCAATCCGTGTGATCCCTCTGCAATCATGCCCCATGCCTGACCGATTAAGCCTGATCATCCACATCGATGGGGGTGCACGGGGCAACCCGGGACCCGCCGCAGCTGGCGTCGTCATCCAAAATGCCCAGAACAGCCAGTACCTGCATGAAGCCGGCTACTTCCTGGGACGAACCACCAACAACGTGGCTGAATACCAAGGACTACTGCACGGGCTGAAAAATGCGGCCGATCTAGGTGCCGAATCCGTACAGATCCATAGCGATTCTGAGCTAATGGTTCGCCAGATCAACGGAGAATACCGAGTCAAATCCGCACACCTACGGCCCCTGCACGATGAGGCTCAATCCCTGCTGAACCACTTTGCCCACTGGACGATACAGCACGTGTGCCGCGAGCAGAACAAACTCGCAGACGACCTCGCCAACCGGGCAATAGATGCACAAAACGACGTACACTTTGAAAGTTAGTAATTTCGCTCCGCCACAATCCGAATCAGGTACTCTTGCCCAACGCATGCTGTACGCGCCGCAACCGCCAGGCAGCGAGCAGCCCAACAGTACTCAACACCCCTACCTCCACCGCCCGATCCACTAGTGCTGCGGCCAAGGCCTCGGCGGTAGACATCGCCATAGTCGTGGCGGCGATTGAGGCCACCACCCACTCGCTTAGTCCTAGTCCATTGGGGGTCAAGGCCAAAAGACGGACCACCAGTGAACCCGACGCTGCCAGCAGTGCCTGGTCAAAAGCCAATGGATGGCCCAAAATATGAAATGCAAGCCAGAGTCGTATCGCAGTAACCAAAAGATCCGCCATACGTACTGGAATCCAGAGCCAGCTATACCGGACCGAGCGGCACAACAGCATGGTGGCGACTGGGCGCGTCAACAAAATCAATATGCCCAAGATCACAGGAATCACCCATGGGCGCTGCCACCGTGGCAGTCCAAATAGCAACCCCACCGTCACGACAACAACCACGATCGATAACATCAACACAATGGCCAGAATCAGAAATGAATGTCGGAAGGACAATCCGTGGCACAGCTTCAGGTACACCGCACGACCCATGAGGCCCGGGCGAACCAACGGCAGGTAGTTCAGCAGTGAACTGATTGCAATGAGTGAGATCATTGTCCCCAGCGAAGGAGCCAAACGAGCCACAAACGGCAGGGTCACAAGCCAAAACAACATCCCAGTCAGTAATAGGTTTCCCAGAACTGCCAGCACCAGCCACCCTACAGCAGCTGGGTTTGCCCCCGCTAAGGCACTTAGATCGGCCGAGTTCAGTGCCACACTGATTGCACCACCCAGTAGCACCAATCCGAGAACCACCCCGCTCATCTGAAAGACACGCCAATTCGCTCTTTGGACCATAGCTTTGATCGTAGCAGACGAATGCCTCAATCGGTACAAAGCACCGCATCATTGCCTCAGCAGATCCCAACCCCGCTCCGATCACTTGGTGCCCGGGATGATTCCAGCTAAAATGTCATTGCAATTCGCCACGGAGTCAACCCTCCCATGCTGATCCGTCATCCCGATCAAGTCGAACCACAGCCCATGCGGATGGCCGGAGCGGCCGGAGTGACAATGCGCCTGATGGTGGGACGGGACGATGGTGCACCTAATTTCGCCCTGCGCCTATTCGAGGTTGCACCGGGCGGGCACACACCCGAGCACTCCCACAACTACGAGCACGAGGTGCTGATCCTGTCCGGGCAAGGCGAGGTCGTTGATGGCGCCAAGACCAACCTACGGCTCATAGGTCCAGGACAGGTACTGTTTATTCCCGCCAACCAGATGCATCAATTCCGCAATCCTGGCCCTGAACCGCTGAAGTTCGCCTGCTTGGTTCCGACACGATTTGATTGCGGATCCGGTACCACTGAAACTACCCTTGGATCTTGAAATTGTGTCCCATGACTTGCGTTGATCCACACCGGAACCGATGGTGGATTCAGCCGGAGCTTTAACCAAGTCCAAAGAGGTACGCATGGCAGAAGCCATCAGACAGGCCAAACCCCACACAAAAGGACCTTCGCTATTTTCAACTCCATTAAGCCTGATCATTGGAGCTATTCTGCTGAAGTTGCTGGTGATTACCTGCCTCTTTACATATATCTGGGCCCGAACGAATACCTGGTTTCCCGACGAGCGTACACAGACAATCGTACCCGTACTATTCCTCGTCCTGGCGGTAATACTCACCTCAATCGGGATGACGATGCTGATTGTTGGAGCTGTACGATATGCCATTCACGGCAATCGCCCCTCCACCGACGCCCTCCAAGACAACGATGTCATCGTTCTGCTGAACTCCATCAATGACCGGATGCTGTTGAGCGAATCCACCAAGCGGATCGCCCATCGACACCAGAGCCTACAGATGCTCCGTCAGACAATCCGTCAGGACATCGCGAAAAACGATTTCGATCCCGCCATGGTACTGGTGGGCGAACTGAGCCAAACCTATGGCTATCGGGAAGAGTCCGAAGTATATCGAGAGCAGATCACCGCTTCGCAGACGGCAGAGCAGGAAGCAAAGATCACTGAAGCCCTCAGCCAAATAGATGCCGCCTTACAGCGTCACGAGTTCGACCTGGCAGAACGGCAAGCAGAAAAAGTTCAGCGTTTATATCCAGATTCTGATCGCGTCAAGGCAATCGTCAGCAATGTGGCACAGACCCGTGAGCAATACAAACATGAGGTGGAAAGGCAATTCCTCTTCGCGGCTGAGAAAGACGATGTGGACCGCGCCATCGGACTGCTCAAAGAACTGGACCGCTATCTGACCGAATCTGAAGCTGAACCGTTTCGGGAGACAGCAAGAGGCATCATCGGCCGGAAACGTGACAACCTCGGGGTTCAGTTCAAAATCGCAGTACACGACCACGAATGGCTGCGGGCGGTACGAGTAGGAGAACAGATCATCCAGGAGTTTCCCAATACCAAGATGGCCAACGAGGTGCGGGGAATGATCGATCTTCTACGTGGAAGAGCCGTCGATCAACAGGCATCGCAGCAGGCCCAGTAAACTATCGGTGTTGATCAGAATCTGCTGCATCCACAACCCTAGATCCATTCCCCGCGACACAATTTCCCGGTCCAATTTGGACGACGACACCAATGTATTGTGGGCAGGAGATGCTGCACTGGCGGATACTATCCAAAACACAACCACTCACCACGCAACCGGGCCAGTTGGTGAATTAGTCGGAAATAGGCCTATTCAGGAACGATCGGGTACCAGCTGAAAGCAGTCCAAGGAGTGCATGGAACTACAGACTAGATACCCATGTCGATATAAAAACCCTGACACAGCTCTGAAAATGCTTGCATGAGATCTCCCCCTGCTCATGCTGCCAAGGAGATACAGACCGATGAAGATCACCGATTGGACCCTCCCCGGTGCCAGAAACCAACCGATCTTCGCCAGTACACACACCGCCACAACCCCACGGGGGATCTTGGTGATCTGCCACGGATTCAAGGGCTACAAGGATTACGGATTCTTCCCTCACCTAGCCCAAGCGGCCGCGCAGACCGGATTGACCAGTCACCGATTCAATTTCAGCCATAGTGGCATGACCCCACAAATCGAAACGTTTGAACGGCCCGACCTGTTCGAACAGGATACCTGGGCCACGCAGGTCGAGGATCTTCATCGCATAATGGCATACGTCGGTTCCCAAAGTGAAGCGCCAATCGTACTCTTCGGTCACAGCCGTGGGGGGATCACTTGTCTATTAGCGGCAGCGCAACCAACTCATCCGGTCGCAGGTATCATCGTCGCTGCCGCACCGCATGAAGCCTGCCACCTCGACCCCGATCAGCAACAACTGCTACGCACCGAGGGCCGATTGCCCTCGCCATCGGCGAGAACCGGTCAAATACTCTATGTGGGCCGTTCCTGGCTCGACGAGATTGAACGTGACCCGACAGCCAGTGACCCCGTAACGGCCATTGCCAAAGTGGGCCGACCGCGGTTGTTGATCTACGGCGAAAAGGATCCAACCGTTCCCTTGGCCTCCATGAAGACACTACAGGCCGCCGCGCCGGATAGTGCAACCTTGTTGATCCCGAATGCCTCCCACACGTTCAACTGCCCCAATCCCCTACCGCTGGATCAATCTCCACCCCCACCAACACAGGCATTGATCGACGCTGCCATCGCATTCGCGTTGTTGTGCATTAAATCAGGGTCCTAGGGGCAGGAAGTAAACCGGTGAGTGCCTGGCATGGGCCGCATCCACGTCACAGATGCCCTCGATACCAAACTCCAATGCGTTCAATTTCCCAAACGAACGGAGAATAGCAATCCGGATATCCAGATCACTAGATCTCAGGTCAGGGAACGCTGACTCGATACAAAAGCTCCGGCGTACTCAGTTCCATCAGCCAGCTTCGTAGCTGCTGCGATGTAGGGCTGGAGATCTCGGGAACTGAACCGCGCAACATCCCCGACAACGACAGTCCCCTGGATGCCTTCATTATCGATACCCTAGGATCCGTTGCAATCTGCGCACGTTCCGTAGCGATCTCAATCGCTTTACGGAGATATCCGATTTCGTCAACAAGTTTGTTCTGTTTCGCCTCTGCCGCGGTGAAGACTGCACCCGTGGCAAGCCCGGCAACCTCCTCTCGCGTCAGACCATAGCTCTGCCCACCGTGATCGATCTGCTTACGCCCTGCGTATACGACGTCAACGAACTTCTCGTAGGCATTATTGAGTATGCCCGTCAATAGTTGCCGATCCCCATCTGTCCAGTCACGGAACGGATTCAACTCGTCCTTGTCTACCGAATCTGTCGAGGTGATCGTCTCCGGAGTAACACCGATCTTGCTCATCAGCCCCGACATTGTAAACGCCTGAGCGATGACACCGATACTTCCGGTCAAACCAGTCGGCTCCATCACAATCACATCCGAGGCTGCAGCGATGTAGTAGGCCCCGCTGGCGGCAGTGGATGCGAAACTGGCGATGATGGGGATGTCGGGATGCTCCTTCTTGAACTGCGACAGTTCATTCCAGATACGATCGGAAGGACCCACGTAACCACCCCCAGAGTCGACACGGAGAATGATCGCCTTGGGAAGCTCTTTTTCCAGGCGTTGCAAAGCCTGACGCATGAACTGGTACATCGCCTCATCCACGAGACCCTTGATAGGCAGAATCACAATCCGCTGTCGGGCATCACCCTCGGCATAAGTTGACTCCCTTGGGCCTTGAGTTTGCGAATAGAGGATAAATCCGAGATAGAGGTTCAAGACCAGCGACAACAGCAGCACACTCGGAATTAGCTTGTCCAGCAACCGGCTGGTCAAACCCTGCCGTTTCGGCCTCGCTGGCTCTGATGAAGAGTCCCCCGGCGGGGTCATCGGCGGCAGCACGGCACCCGGCAACCCGGGGGGGGTACTCGTTGGAAGATCAGCCATTGGTATCACTCCTTTTCATTTACAACGCAGGGTTGCTGCGCCAAGATCATACATCGGCCAAAGACACGGGATATCATTGGCCGCCGTGAAACCTGCCTTGCTGATCGGCGGACTCGCCGTCACGATCATGCTGGTCGTTTGGCTTATCTATGGAATTGTAAATGCCCCCGATTGGCCAACTGACGCCACGGCACCCCATAAGCTTGAGGCGCAAAGGCTACCCGCCAATGCACCTACTCTCCTAGCACCGGCCAAACCGAAAACCGATGTGACTGAACTCTACCTCCGCTCGATTAATTTCTATCTCAAGCACCGAGCCGACCTCAGCAAGCAAGAACCAGACCCGGACATGGTGACCGGACTGATGGCCCTCCTGGTCGAAACAGGAGGTGGAGGTTATGTCCGGCATGGGTTTCTCGACGAGCAGATCGCCTGGGATCTGAGCGCCACGGCCCGATTTGCAGATGCAGTAGATGGCCTGATGTATGGCGGTCTGAGCGAGGCCAATTGGCGTGACCGAGCTGGGGATCGGCCAGGTGCAGCGGGGGCAATCTGGATCTGGGGCGTCTGGGATTCGAGCACAATCAACGGCTCTATCCCCGCTACGCAGCCCTCGGCATGATGCTCTATGCCTGTGCCCAACTAGAAAAGTGGCTCCCGGCAGAGAAAACCCGGAAATGGTCCGATGCCCTTAAATCGATCGATGAAGCTTGGAAACAGAAATTTCTCGTGTTCGCTACATCATCACCGCAAATCAGCGACCTAATCAACGTGGCGAGATACTAGCAAGATCCAACGTTCCGGATCGCAACCACCATCAAGCTAGGCATCGCGAAGTTCTACGCGGAAACCTCCAGCAATCGCCTCGCGACCCAGAAGGCGATTCAGGAGGCCCGAAAAGATTCAGATCCGCTGATTCGCGAAGCAGATAAACTCGCCGATACAACAACAAAAAAAGAGGCTCGCCGGGCGCATTAGCCTACAATCATCACATCCATGCAAGTACTCCTGATGGTGCTGGTACTGAGCATATTTATCCACGATACACTCGTGGCGCCGGAAACAATTGCCCCCTCCTCCATGTTGATGCTGACCGCAGTACTGTTACCGAAGGTCCTATGGGTAAGCGCGTATACCTTGATCTGCCGTTGGGCCTACCGCCACCTCGACGGAACACTAGGCCCTGCACGGGTACTTTCCCGACTGGACCGATTCACCACAATGTTTCGGCTGGGTGTGGCTGGGCTCTACCTGGTTGACCTGTGCCTGGGGGCCCTAGTTTATATTCGAGCCCAGACCCGCAATCCGGTGTTGATCGACGAAGTGGCGGTAATCTCGCCCACCTTGGTGTTGTTTTGTATCGGCCTGCTGGTGTACTACCCCATTGAGCGGCGTCTGCGTGAAGCATCACTGATTCATCGCTTCGATCAGGGGCTGCCCGTCTACCCAATCAAAGGGCGATGGTCGTATGTGATCACACACCTTCGCCATGAAGCAGCGCTGATCCTGATTCCCCTGTTGCTAGTGATGGCCTGGGTGGAGGTTGTACCGGACTCCTGGCTGGTCTGGAAACTGGATCTGGCCCCGATCTTGATCTTCGTTGGTGCCGCAGTCATATTCCTATTCGCTCCAACGATTATCAGATACATCTGGGACACCAAGCCGCTACCGGATGGAGCTATTCGCCAGCGGTTGATGGCCATGTGCCACACTTACCGGGTTCAGGTACGCGACGTCTTACTCTGGCAAACGACCTCGGGAGGAATGATCAATGCCGCGGTGATGGGGCTGATCCGCCCTCTACGCTACATCCTGCTCAGTGATGGTTTGCTTGACCAATTACCCCAGAAACAGGTTGAAGCAGTTATGGCACATGAACTGGCCCACGTGTGTCGCCGCCATATGTTCTGGCTACTGGCCGTGGCCCTGACGACACTTGGATTGATGATGCTACTGGCATTTCCCGTCGTCTACTTTGGTTCGCCCAACGGCGTGCCAAACCCAGCCGCTACCGGCTTCGTGGTAATTGGAGCGACAGAACAGAAGGCTCGATCGGTTCTAGCGATCGGAGGGGCCTTGGCAATCTGGGCGGTGGTGTTCGGCTGGGTTTCAAGACGAGTCGAGCGGCAAGCTGATACCTTTGCCGTGCAACATCTGGCCCGGCAGCGGAACCTTGACACCATCGATGCCGAAGCGGTACAGACCATGGTCGGTGCCCTGCAGCAGGTGGCCGATCTGAATCACATGCATACTGGCCGCCGAAACTGGCGCCACGGTTCAATCGTTTGGCGACAAAACCACCTGCGCACGCTTGTCGGCCAACTCGTGGAGCGTCCCGAAATTGACCGCTTGATGAACCGAATCAAGCTAGTCACCCTTGCCGGCATGGTTGTCCTCGGGGCCACATTCTATTTCTAGCCCGCCTAAAATCCGACCGTGCTCTATAATCATCGCATGTGGTTCACTAAGATGCACGGCATCGGCAACGATTACGTATACATCAATGCGTTCGAAGAAACCGTTCACGATCCTGCGGAATTGGCACGCATCATCAGCGATCGCCACACCGGCATTGGTGCCGATGGATTGATTCTTGTCTTGCCTCCCGACGCGGATGTCGATGCTGACGTGCGTATGAGAATGTTCAATGCCGACGGCACCGAGGCTGAAATGTGCGGCAACGGTATCCGTTGCGTCGCCAAGCTCGCCCATGATCATGGTATCAGCACAGCCCGACCCATGAAAGTTCAGACCGCTAGCGACGTGCTCCTACTGGACTATCGCCTCAATGACGATGGCAAGGTCGACTCTGTCACCGTGGACATGGGCCAGCCGGTGCTCGACATCGCTCGGATCCCCGTAGACCTGCCGGGACAGCAGCGAGCCATCGACCACCCTTGCACTGACCTGTTCGATGCGGTGCCGCCGCCAGACGACTGGCAACAGCGATGTGGCCTCGATGCCCGCATGTCGTGTATCTCAATGGGCAATCCCCACGTAGTCTTCTTCTGCGATCACGTCGACCAAGTGCCTCTTGAGCGGCTCGGGCCTGTGATTGAACACCATCGACTGTTCCCCCAACGGGTCAACGCGCACTTCGTGCAGATCCAGTCACCAAGCCAGATCACGATGTGCACCTGGGAACGTGGCAGTGGCCTGACCCAGGCCTGTGGGACTGGAGCCTGTGCCGTCTGCGTTGCCGGAGCACTCAGGCAGCGATGCGAGCGGCAGATCCTTGCCCACCTGCCTGGCGGCGATCTGGAATTGTACTGGCGCCCATCCGATAATCACGTGCACATGACCGGTCCGGCGGTTGAGATCTTCCGCGGACAATGGCCAACGTTCACTTGAAACCAGCTGGCCTTCGCCTGGAAATAAAATAAATATCAGAGAGACAACAGCCGTTCCACAAAATTAATATCGACCTCTGCCTTTCGGAAATTTCCGTTCTTCATCAGGCGCACGTGCAATGGAATCGTGGTCTTCGTCGGGTACACATGGAACTCGTGCAACGCCTGATGCAGTGTTGCAATTGCTTCATCACGTGACTGTCGGTGTACGATGAGCTTGGCGATCAGAGAATCATACTGGGGTGGAATTCGGTACCCGGAGTGGCAATGCGTGTCCAAGCGCACTCCGAACCCGCCCGGCGGATAGAACTCGTCCACTACCCCCGCACATGGTGCAAAGCCGCGATCCGGGTCTTCAGCATTGATGCGGGCCTCGATCGCATGCCCGGTCAACTTGACGTCGCGCTGGCTAAAGGAGAGGTTTTCGCCCGAAGCGATACGGATCTGCTGCTTGACAATATCGATACCGGTTACCATCTCGGTGACAGGATGCTCAACCTGTACGCGAGTATTGACCTCCATGAGATAGAAGTTTTTGTCCTGGTCCATCAGAAACTCGACGGTGCCTGCAGAATAGTATCCTGCAGCTTTGCATAGCCGTACCGCAGCCTGGCAGATCCGTCGGCGCTCATCGTCCTTGAGCAGCGGACACGGTGACTCTTCAATCAATTTCTGCTTGCGCCGCTGCATCGTACAGTCACGTTCGAACAGGTGTACGATGTTGCCGCTCCGGTCCCCGAGCACCTGCACCTCTACATGCCGAGCATGCTCAATGAATTTTTCGAGGTAGATGTCCCCGTCTCCAAATGCGGCTTCGGCCTCGGCTCGAGCGGCGGCCAATCCACTGCGTAAAGAAATGTCGTTGTGCGCCACGCGTATGCCGCGCCCGCCTCCACCCGCCGCAGCCTTTATCATGACGGGATAGCCAATCTCCCGCGCTCGGACCACCGCTTTGTCCTCATCTTCGATCTTGCCCTTGGAACTCGCCGCCGTAGGAACCTTCTTCGCGATGGCCAGCTGCTTGCACCTAACCTTGTTACCGAGCATTTGCATTGATTCAACGCTCGGGCCAATGAACTCGATGTTGCAAGACCGACACACCTCAGCAAAATGAGCATTTTCAGCGAGGAACCCATACCCAGGATGAATAGCATCAACGTTGGCCACCTCGGCAGCACTAATGATTGCCGGGATGTTCAGGTACGAATCGACCGGCGCCGGAGGCCCGATACATATTGCACGATCCGAGATCCGCACGTGCTTGGCCTCCCGGTCTGCCGTGGAGTACACCGCAACGGTCTCGATGCCCATCTCACGGGCGGCCCGGATGACACGCACGGCGATCTCGCCGCGATTTGCGATCAATATTCTTGAAAACATGCCTTCTACCACGTTGACGCGAAACTCATGCGACGATCAAGACCTCAGCGGCAACTGGGTCAGCAGGTCCCAGTGCCTGCACCCTGAAGCCGCCCCGGTCCGCTGACTCGCTACTAGGGCACAGAGCTGCATTCTGGGCGTCTTTGTGGTTCATCTTTCTTTGGTTACACCGGCTTTATTTCGAAAAGGGGCTGATCGAACTCGACTGATTGGCCACTCTCCACCAGAAGCCTGACAATGGTGCCGGATTTTTCAGCCTTGATTTCGTTGAACACCTTCATTGCCTCGATGATACACACCACACTGTCCTGGCTAACGCCGTCCCCTACGCCGACAAATGGTTTCGCATCCGGACTCGGGGCTGAATAGAACGTACCTACCATGGGGCTGACGATGGTCTCCACGCCACTGCTGTCCGCGGAAAGATCGGGCGCCGCAGGTACGGCACCCTCCACAGCTGGTGATGTCACTACGGACATCGGCTCCACAACTACCGGCTGCGAATTAGGCTGCCCCCGTTTCAATCTCACTGTGTGCCCTTCGCCTTCCACATCCAACTCAGTCAGGTCATGATCGACCATAAGCTTGACCAGTTGCTTGAGTGTCTTGAGGTCTGTCATACCTGTATCTTTCGGTTGATACCGACCCAAAAACCATGTCCTCCACAGGCAGCCATATAAATCCCGACATCGGCGACCGGGTCATATCATCGTGGATTCTAAGGACTTGGGCAAATCACTGAGCACCTTGTGTCCCCGCTCGGTGACCAAGACGTCATCCTCGATCCGGATCCCCCCAAGCCCGGGCAAATAGATCCCGGGTTCAACGGTAACAACATGACCTGGCTTAAGTTCGCCATCCGCCCGTCGCGCAAGTACCGGTTGTTCGTGGATATCCAAGCCGATGCCATGACCAAGCCCGTGCCCGAACCACTCGCCATAGCCCGCACGGGTGATGATGCCACGAGCTACCAAGTCGATATCCTTCAGTCGCTTTCCTGCAGCAATGGTGTCGATAGCCGCCCGCTGGGCATCAAGCACGATGCTGTAGAGCTCGCGCAGCTTCGGCTTCATGCGTCCACAAGATACGACACGCGCCAGATCTGAACAGTAGCCCTGCCAACGGGCTCCCCAATCTATCAGCACCATGCTACCGGCCTTGATCTTGCGCCGGCTGGGGACAGCATGCGGTAACGATGCGTTGGCGTCCACGGCAACGATGGTGGGAAAGCTCGGCCCGTCTGCACCCAATGACCGCATTCGGTACTCCAAATAGGCACATACCTGGATCTCGGTCATACCGGGCCTGATGAATTGGCACGTTTCCTGAAACGCCTTCTGCTGAATTGCCAAGGCTTTGCCGATGGCCCGGACTTCTCCTGCATCCTTGCGTGACCGTTGGCCAATCAGTGGGTCATTAAGATCTCGCAGACTACTGGCCCCTAGCCGCTTTACAAGAGCTTTGCGCGTCGCAAGCGTCACGTGATCGCGCGAAATCGCAATTTTTTTGATTCGCAGCCGGCGGCAAAGTCGTGGCAGTTCGTCGGCAAGTGACCTCTGCCGCAGAATCGCTGTAACCTGCGGTGCCGCCCGCGCAATCTGTTCCTGAAAGCGAAAATCGCTCAGAATGTAGATACGTTCCCGTCCGGAAGTGACCAGAGCCCAAGAGTCATCCCCGATGAAACCCGTCAGGTAACGGATATCCACCGGATTGGTTACCAGCAGGGCCGACACGTCCTCGTTCCGAAGTTGTTGACGCAGACTGCGCAGGCGAAGGCGCAAAGGATCGGCAGTGGTTCGGCTGCGGTGCTTGGTTCGGGCCATCGCCACGATATTCTAGAGAATCCGCCGTTGAACGGTGCCATCCCAGCCAGTCACCCCATGACGGCATCCGGTGTGGCGACGACCCGTTACCAAGCCATTCAAATTGAAATGACCCGATAGAAAACAAGGCGGGCCACTGGTATACTCAACCACTTCATTTTTTAAAGGGTACAGCACGATGAGCGACGAAGATCTTAAAATCCACATTGATTCGGATTGGAAGGAACAGGCACAGGCTGAAAAGCAGCGGCTGGTCGACCAGCAGAAACAAGCCGAAGAATCCACCCCCGGTGGCGCTGCCGCAGCGGCAGCCAAGGGGAAGCTGGGTGAGATGCCCCCCGCCAGTTTCGAAACCCTGATGGGCACGCTGATCAGCCAAGCCCTGTTCGCCATGGGCGCCATTCCCGACCCAGCCACGGGACAACGTATCGCCCAACTCGATCTGGCCCGACATTCTATTGACCTGCTGACTGTGCTGGAGGAAAAAACCAAGGGTAACCTCAGCGATGAAGAGTCAACCACACTGTCTGGCGCCCTCTACGAGTTGCGCAACCGCTACGTTGAAATCTCCAACTCTGCCCGGACTGCCCAGACATAGCCAGAAGTGAGCATGACATTTCGGGAGTCACGGTATCTGACACTCGAATATTAAATTCAATAATGCCTGTCCATGGTTAGCTTCTTGGCACCGATCGAAAAAACACGGCATCTCCCATAAGCATATTGACCCATACCCACGTAAGGGTACTCGCCAAGGCACCCCGGGAGCGGGGCCATCCATCCTGAAGTCAGATACGCCAGATCATCACCACCGTTGCCACTGAACCTGCCAAGGCCGCTCCATAGCACAACCACTTCAAAGCAGCCTCTTGATCACGCAGCCCCAGGTCCATTAGCGTGTGCCGCACTCGGTGGGCACAGTGAAAGAAGCTGAATACAAGAACACCGACAAGAACGATACGCACCGGCCACCAACTCACCACACCGTGGATTCGCACGTAGTGACCGGTCGCCGTGTCCGGATCAGAGGTTGGAAGAAGGAAGCCCGTGACAAAAATGATCGCCGGAACAAACAATGCCGCCATCACCCCACCAACTGAAAACAATGCCCACCAGAGGGCCTCACTCGACGGACCGCGGGCTGGATGGTTTGATTGGTTCATCGCAACACTCCCCAGAGAATCACGGCACTGACCATGATCCACGGGCCGTACCCCATGCCAATCGCAACCAGCACATTGGGAGCCCGATTTTCACCAATGAATACCGGCAGCGCCTGAGGGGTTGCGTTGAACCAGGTAATCGTATGCCATACTGCCGCAATCAACGCAGCCACATGCAGCAGTTCCCAGAACGAGTTGTGCAATGTCGCCAGCAGCGCGGTGAAGGATGCCTCCCCGCGACCCAGTTTGCTCAGCAGCACCAGTAAGAAAATCAGATAGGCCCCAATAAACACGGCGGTCAACTCGCGGATCATGAAGCGGATGTAACCGGGCCGCTGCACGAACCAGGCCCACTTCGGCTTGGGACGATACGGCCCGGTCATCGACCGGCCCCTTTGGGCATGACAAATCCCTTGAAGTATTCCTGTGCCGCAGCAGCCTTGGCCTGCTGGATCGCCCCAGCCGGATCCACGTTCTTGGGACAGACCTTCGAGCACTCACCGACGAACGTGCAGCCCCAGACCGCCTCGTGCTCCATCATCTTTCCCATGCGATGCGATGAGCCTCGATCACGTGAATCCTTGTTATAGCGATGGGCCAGAGCCAGCGCAGCCGGTCCCAGAAAGTCCGGTTCGTTGCCCGCCACTGGGCATGCCGAATAGCAAAGCATACAGTTGATACACATAGAATATTGCTTGTATTGCGCAAGCTGCTTGGGACTCTGCTTGTATTCGCCCTGATCCGTATCATTGACATCATCTCGAATGATGTAAGGGGAGACCGAACGTAATTTTTGCATGAACGAATCCATATCGACTACAAGGTCGCGCTCGACAGAAAAGTTGGCTAGTGGTTCGACCCGGATCGTTTCCGGATAGTACTCTCGCAAAAACGCGGAGCACGCCAACCGTGGTTCACCGTTGACCATCATGCCACAACTTCCGCACACTCCCATGCGACAGCTCCAGCGGTAACTGACCGTGCCATCGATATGATCCTTGATCCAATTGATTGCATCGAGCACGACCCAATCGGCACGGTATGGGACCTCGTATGCCTGAAACCTGGGCTCGGCATCCGTTTCCGGGTGATAGCGGAACAGTTCAAGGGTGATGTCATTCTGCAAGGCCATTGGAAACTCCAATTCTAACAACGATTCGCAGGCATGACATCCAAGGCTCATGGCCACACCTCAAATCCCGTGCGGGAGATGCTTGAGGTAACTGCCCAGACCTCACTACAACTCCCAATCGGTTTTCACATCCATAACCTATGTGGCCATGGATGTGCTGAAACCACGAATCTGTGAACAAACAACAAACTGCCGCAGGCGCGGCAGGTCATATAGCGGTTACCTCATTAACCCGCACATGCTGATCAACCGGCTACTTGCCCGCTGTGCCGGCGGGTTGGAGCCCGGAATCTGATCCGTAGGTCCGTTTGCCCGGAGGCCATTTCGTGATGGTCACCGGCTTGTACTCGATCCGCGGTGCAGTCTCACCACCCTCGTAATACGCCAAGGAATGCTTCAGAAACCGCTCGTCATCTCTCTTGACATAGTCGGTGCGCTGGTGGGATCCTCGCGATTCCGTGCGATGCAACGCCGAGTGAACAAGTGACTCGGCCACGTCAAGCATATTGCCCAACTCCAAGGCCGAGGTCAGTTCGGTATTGAAGCTATTCGTCTGATCATCCAGCGAGACACTGCCAAACCGACCACGCAGTTCGGCAAGCTTGTCACAAGCCGTCTGCAGCGATTCGTGATCCCGATAAATGCCCGCGCTGGCCTCCATGGCCTGGGCCAATTCTCCGCGGATCGATGCGACTCGCTCTCCTGATTCACCATTGAAATAAGCGCGGCGGATACGCTGCTGCTCATCATTCGCTTGCGCTGCCAGTGCGTGGGTATTGATGTTCGGATGTGCCATTGCGAATCGGGCTGCGCCCCTGCCGGCCCGAGTTCCAAAGACCAGCAACTCAGTCAGAGAATTCGATCCTAGCCGATTGGCCCCGTTGATTGATACACAGGCGCACTCCCCTGCGGCAAAGAGGCCGGATATATTCGTCGCAGCCTCGATATCGGTATCGATACCTCCCATCATATAGTGCACCACCGGCCGAACGGGAATCGGATCCCGCACCGGGTCAATCCCGACATAATTT
>CAUZOD010000033.1:0-17347 GCA_963581115.1 Phycisphaerae bacterium
CCGCGGTTACGGACGTTCGATCCGGGATGCATTCCAGTGGGCGAGCTGCTACGGTTACGACTGGTTGATCACGATGGATTGCGATGAGCAGCACGAACCCGAGAGTCTGCCTGATTTTCTTAATGCGATTGCGCAGAATGACTGTGATATTGTTTCCGGATCGCGCTATCTTGAATCCAACGGCGGGCCGGATCAACCACCGGAAGATCGCCGTCGCATTAATACTGAAATCTCTAAGAAGATAAATAATTACTTGAACTTGTCGATCACCGATGCCTTCTGCGGATTCAAGGCATACCGGGTTGAATCCTTGCGCAAGCTGCACTTGACCGAGGACGGCTACGCGATGCCTTTGCAGTTGTGGATACAGGCGGCGGCAAACGACCTACGTATCAAGGAGTTGGCCATTCAGCTGATTTACCGGGATCGAAATCGCAGTTTTGGTGGGCCATTGGACGATCCCGAGCATCGTCTGGCACACTACCTCGACGTGTTTGACGCAGAGTTGGAACGGTTTCATGGGAAATTTTTGGAGGCAGTTGCGGGCGGTGGACCAGATCGGCCCTGATGCCTGTGCCGGTTCGGCGTGAAGCCGCATGTCACCTTCAAACAACCTTGGTCGCGTCCGTGGTGTTGAAGCAGTTTTGTGTGTGCTCAATTGCAAAACAATGATTCGCCTTCGAGCCGCCCATTGGTCCGGATCGAGCCACCGTTAGCCCATTGGCCACGGCCATGGCACGGCCGGCCGGTGGGAACGGGACATCAGGCAAGGATCTGGCATCCGGGAATCCTCGCCAAATTTCTTGCGGTTCGGGCTGTGTGCACGAAGTTCGATGCCCTTCCGCTGCACTTGGTGGTTGATCAGGATACCCACGAGGATGCACTGACCCTTGAATTGCCGTGGAATGATGGACATCGCTTGAAAACGCGCACCGTGCAATTGGCCCCGTGCATGTCCGACGTGCCGACCGGCTGGCAGGATCCGGTCGATCCGGCATTGATTCGCGCTTCGTTACATCGGGCGGGCGCTCCGCAGCAGCTGATCGAGGCCTTCACATCACCATGCAATTGCCGCAGTCTGGCCGAGCAGTTGGCCATAGTATTGCAGCGACTGATATGCCCTTGGGCAGGATGGGTGCCGATCCTGTTCGCCAGTGAGTTGGGCCGGATATTCGACTATGACTCGTTGTTGGGTGACGCTCGGGCCTGTGCCCAGACATACAACGCGGCGATTGCGTCGCAGCCGCAGGCCATCATTGCCCCGCTGCGCATCGAACCTCGGAGGGTTGAGCTACCCGTGTGGGCGATTGCCTGGCGGCGACCGCGTCGGCGCGTGTATGCTGATCTAACCGGGCAGCCAAGGTGGGTTTTCGGTTCAGGATCGCCGGTGAATCGCAACATTTTTGGCCTGGCCCCTCGCGCCTTGCTAATGACGGCCATTGTGCGCCAGCATATATGCGGTCTTTTCGTTCATGGGACTGGTGGGATGAAGTATGACCAAGTGACCCAGAAATGGTGGGAGAGTTGGCGAGGGCAGCGCTTGGCACCAATCACTCTGGCCACAGCCGATCTGATGCTCGAATTCGGCGTGCCGCTGGCCGACCGTGCTGCACTCCATCACGCCGTTTGGTATCGCCACCACTTGCCGCACAACATTGATCGCGCTCTAGGATCGGAGGATCCTCAGAAGCGTTTACTATTCCGAGTCAAGGGCCGAGCCGCATTCGAGCAATTACACCGTATCAATGAATCATTGGTCGCGGCCAATCCCCATCTGATCACCAAAGCGGATCGGGAACTGCAACGAGCGCAGGTAGGTTTGGCAAATGCGAAGGTTGCCAACAAGCGAGATTGGTGTTTCCCCTTGTATTCACGCCAACGTATCGATCAGATGCGAGACATGATCTATCGTACAATCTCGACATGATGCGATGGGTTCGTGTAGTCCTGGGTCTGTGTGTGGTGGTTTGTGAACCGGCGGTGGCCGGCACCTCATTCGATCGCTGGTATGTCATTACGCTTGATGGCCAACGGGTCGGATATTCCCACACCTCCGAGACTGAGCATAATAGCGAGGTCACGACCTTTACGGAGACGCGGATTTCAATCCGACGCGGAGAGGATGGGCTAGACATCACCCAGCAACTGCAATTCGTGGAAACGAATCAAGGTGAACCATTGCGTGCGGTGTCCACGATGGGTCTTGGCCGTATCCCGGTTCAAACCACTTATGCCTTTACCGAGACTGGGATCGAGATGACCATAGTCCAAGGCGATCAGAAGCGGGTGGCCCACTTGCCACCGGTCGCGGGATTCTGGCTGACACCTGCAGCAGCGCAGAGATTTACCGAGCAACAGATGCAGGCTGGCCAGAAACAGATCAGTTTTCGAACCGTTGATATCTCAATGGCGCCGACAGCGATGGATGTGAACCTGTCGGTTGTGGGTGAGAAAATGATTGCGGTTCTAGGTAAGACTGTGCCAGCCGTTGAATGGGAAGTGACCCAGTCGTTATTACCCGGTGTTGTCGAACGCCAGTTTGTTGATCAGAAGGGCCGAACACGGATTACTCGCATTGATCTTGGCTTTGGGGGGCTGGCTGTGGAGATGATTGAAGCCGACGAAGCCGTGGCGCGTACGGATGTGGACCCACCCGAGATAATGGCCCGCACGCTGGTGCGCCCGGATCGTGGAATCGAACATCCACGCCTGTTGCGCAGCTCGCTCTATGAATTAAAGATCACCGGCGAGGGGGATTTGCCGTCCGTGTCACTGCCACGAGGCGGGTATCAACGGGTGGTCTGGGGCGACCATCGCACGGCCAGGGTGGCCGTGGATCTGGATTCACCAGTCAATCCGTTGGACGATCTGCCTTCTGCAGAGCATCAGGCTGCATCGACGGTACTAAACCACAACGACCAAAAGATTCGCCAATTGATTGCCGAGGCCTTGGGGGAAGATCCATTGGCTCTCGATCCGATTGAGCAAGCGCATCGACTTCGTGATTTTGTTCATCTGTACATTGAGGAAAAGGACCTAGCTATTGGATTTGCCACTGCGGGAGAGGTCGCACGAACGGCCCAAGGGGACTGTTCAGAGCATGCGGTGCTGCTGGCGGCTATGCTGCGGGGCGTCGAAATACCCAGCCGCACTGTGAGTGGGCTGCTGTACGTTGAAGAGTTTCTGGGTCGTATTGGTGTGTTTGGCTATCACATGTGGACGCAGGCGTGGTTGCCCTCGCCTCTCGGGGAGCATTGGGTCGATTTGGATGCAACACTGGTCGATCGGGAATTCGACGCAGCGCACATCGCTCTTGGGTACTCGTCTTTGAGCGATCGGTCGATGGCCAATGATCTAGTGGCGCTGGCCCCGCTGTTCGACCGGCTCCAGGTGAAAATTCTTGAAGTGGCCGACAGGTAGATATGAAGACGGTGACAGGCATCCCTGACGTACCACCATGGCCGGATGACGCCCACAAGGGCACCTTCGGCACGGTCATTGTGGTCGGTGGCTGCCAAACAATGATCGGTGCTCCAGCGATTTGTGCAGCAGCATCACTGCGAAGTGGTGTGGGCCTGGTC
The DNA here is from genome assembly GCA_963581115.1 of Phycisphaerae bacterium. Taxonomy (GTDB): domain Bacteria; phylum Planctomycetota; class Phycisphaerae; order Phycisphaerales; family Phycisphaeraceae; genus CAUZOD01. Next base: position 3,582 of record CAUZOD010000033.1, read on the forward strand.
AAGCTGGCGGTACCGGCATCGGTGCTTCATTACGCGCTGGTTATCGAGCCAGGCGCTACGGGAGTGGCGATGGCCGGTGATGCAGAGCAGATGTTGGCAATGCTGGACTTGGCGGATCCGGATGAGCGAGCGGTGTTGGCAGTGGGACCGGGGATGGGTGATGACGAGACAATGAGTCGACTGGTGGTTCAACTGCTTAGCGGACGGCGGCGGATGGTACTAGACGCCGATGGATTGAGGGTATTGGCACGCTGCCGCGCGATGATGCCGACGGATCATCCACCGCTGGTGCTCACGCCACATCCTGGCGAGTTTGTTCGTCTGGCGGCGCATCTGGAGATCGCGTATTCACCCACACAGCCGCTGCAGCGGGGTCAGGCGGCAGCAGCTCTGGCTCAGGTGCATGGGGCGATCGTGGTACTCAAGGGGCATCAGACGGTGGTCTGTGATGGGAGCAGGCTTTTCGTGAACCAGACGGGCAATCCAGTATTGGCTACTGCAGGCAGCGGGGACGTATTGACTGGCGTGATTGCAGGTCTGTGCGCTCAAGGGATGGATCTATTTGATGCTTCGGTGCTCGGTGTGCACGTGCATGGACTGGCGGCGGACCGCTGGGCGAAGTGCCATGGGCGCCGCGGTCTTAAGGCTCTGGAACTGGCTGATGAATTGCCGGAGGCCTTTGCTCAGGTCTAGGCGAGAAGCCCGACTGGCGCAGCAAGTCCATGAATTGAGAGGTGAAGACGAAATTGTGCTCTGGGAACTCAAGGCCTGAGCGGTTCTGATCTACATGGCTGAACATCAGATTGATCTTGGCAAATGGCTCGATGTGGCCAGAATCAGGATCAATCAGTTCGACAACACCGCTTGTCGCAGCGCCGCTGCGGCCGAAACTCTCCATCGTTGCGGTATAGCGGATCGTGTAGCCGGGGCGTGCTGCAGAGGTGAAACATGCGTGGGCGATCTTGGCCAAGATGACCTTTTCACGAAAGTCGTCTGCATGCCCGACCAGAATGCCGGCGGTCTGGGCCATGCCCTCGATCACCAGCGTATTGGGCAGAACCGGTGTTGCTGGATACTGGCCCATTGGGGGGAAATGATCGTGTAGCACATCTTCCGCCGCGGACACGTTTTTCAGTGCCACGCAGCGCTGGCCGCGATTGAGTTCCAAGATACGATCGATCCAGATCCAACGCATCGCTTGAGGTGGCCCATTATCGCCCGAATGTGAATATTCTATTCCAGCTTCGATTGGACGAATTTCACTACTGCTTCCACGGTGAAGACATTGGCGAAGTGCTCCACGTCGCGATCGGCATCGAAAGCATCAAGATTGGTGTGTGGCAATCGGTTGCGAAGCTCCTGCATGCCTGCGTCAGTGACTTTGCCATCCTGCACGTACTGGGTGTCATTGAGCACTCCTTCCGGAAATAGCTCCGCCTGATCAATTTTGATCCCGAATTCCTTTTCCAAGCGAAAAACAATGTCGAGAAAGTCGATGGATTCTGCGCCGAGGTCTTCGACCAGCGACACTTCCGGTTTGACTTCGTCCGCGTCTACCCCCAATGCATCTTCGAGTACTTCCTGTACCTTGCTGTACACGTCATCTTGGGTCATGGTCATGGCTCTGTAAATCTCCTAGATAAGCGGGCTGAGCCGGAACTGGCCCTGCACCGCCACCGCTGTGGGGCTAGAGTCCTGTTCATCTACCTTACCGACGCCGGTAAACTCGAATCCTTTCGAATCACGTTTACGCATCGTCACCTCGACTCGCAAACTCTGGCCAGGCCGTATCATATTCGTGTATTTTACGTTGCGTACTTCCTGGACTATCAGGGGCGGACCTTCACCAGTGGCATCGACGAGCAGACGTCCGGCCTGCACCAGAGATTCGAGCATCATCACTCCGGGCAGCACGGGGAAGCCGGGGAAGTGGTCTGCGAGATACTCCTCGGTGGCCGTTACGGTCTTGACCGCAATGATCTTCTCGGGGGTGCGGTCAAGCACGCGATCGATCAGCTGAAAACGCAATGCGGCGGGTTCCTTGTAGGCCGCGCGAGTGTAGTCAGCTGGTCTCGGCTTGGCAACCAACGAGCACAGGCGTATCTGCCGCCGCTGGTGGCACTCGGGCTACGAGCCCCAGAGGATCAGATCTCACTCGAGGCTCCAGCCTCAGCAAAGGTGATCCGGTGACGGTTTATGCTGTGGGTACGCAGGTACAGCAGTCCGGGGCAGCTAGTGTGGATGAGGGGTGCTGCGGATAGTCCCAGCTTCTGGCGCACGCTTAGTACCGTCTCTTCCGCTGTGGTCCTTCGATTTCCAGGTAAGCGTCCAGGTACGGCATGCGATCTAGATCGACATGGCAACCATCCAGTGACCATCGCCGGCGTTTTTTTTCAAATTGCAGTACGGGTACGTAACCCAATGCGCTGAGAAGATCTCGTCCCGCACGCTCGTCATCGATTTGGATCTCTACTTCAGTACGGCTCTTGAGCATGCTGAAATCTTGCGGCCCCTTATGCGTGATTGCCACTGTGGCCGTGCCGTCGGCTGGCCCTCTCAATCCGCAGGCGCAACCCTTGATCACTTCGTTTGAGTGTTTCGTTCCCATCGCCAAAATAGGTATTGATCTCAAGATGGTCCGACACCAGTACGGCGCTCAGGGCAGGTAGTCGCTTCTGGATCACGGACGGATCTGGCAATTGTATCTTTGCTTCGATTTCCCGATTCACCGGCCCGAGGTCGGATTTGCCGGGATGTTTGCTGGGCGTCCCAGCCCTTGTCGGTTGGAGGAGGATGTGGCGATGGAAGGCTGGAATATGATGGCGGCGATCTGATTCACCTGTCGATAGGTCAAGCTCGCACGCAACGGGTTCATGTGGCCGACATACTTCTGCGCATATTGGTGTAGCGTATTTGGTGACATCAGTAGTGTTAGTGGTGTAGGTAGTCGGGCGCTGCGTGCGATCCGATAGCAGATCCACAGATGTTGCATTGTCAGTCCGAGGTCCATACCAACCTGATAGTAAGCCAGCAAGGGACGGGATCGCAGATGACGGGTCTGCCACCAGCGGGAAATGCCGAATCCGCTGATGGCGATCAATACGATACCCATGGCCAGAAGGATCCATTCGATCGGGATCATGGTCTCTCCCGAAAAGTGGTTCTGTACTTCGCGAAGATTACTGCGGAATTGTTTCGGATCGGTAGTGGCGAAGGTTTGTGCCAGTGTTGTCATGATCGGTCCATCCATTAAAGGCGCGAATAGCGGGGAATATGGCTCATGGCTCAAATTCTGTATGCATGGCACGGGAGTGGTCATAAGCCGGGTAGATCAGGCCGCCGGTGACTCGGCGGTCTGGTTGTCTTGCGGTAGTGCCGTCATTTGGACAATAAGGTCTTGGACCAGTTGGGCCGCTTTCGAGCGGACCTCATCGTCGGGATCGCTGATTGCCAGTTCGGCGACCTGCCGCGACAGTTCGATCCGTCTCATCTTCCGTACGATCCACAGGGCAGAGCAGCGATGTGCTGCCCGTTCGTCGGCGAGCATTTGCACCAAGGCCGCTAGAGCACTGCGATGGCCTTGGCCCAGCAGGGCGCCGATGGCATTTGCCCTCGGTCGGTTCTGCTCGCTCTTGGCCATCCTGGCCAGTTGCTCATTTTCATCGGTAGCCTGCATCCTGGTCAGGGCTTCAATAGCGTTGGCCCGAACCCGGCTGTCTGGATCTCTCAAGGCCCGTTGGACCGACTTTAGGGGCCGGGGGCTGATTGCCACTGACCCCAAGGCACGTACTGCAGCCGATGCTATGCGTTTGTCCTGATCCTCGACCAGCCGAACTAGTGCAGTTTCGAAGAATGAGCCCTGATTGAGCTCGTAGATCATTGCTAGAGCCCGTAACCGGGCGTTTTGATCATGGGAGAGGATCTTGTTGGAAAGTTGATGGTGGAAATTCGGTTCGATTTTCACTATCGCACAACCGGCAGCGACACGTTGAATAGGGGCCAACTGTTGCCACTGGTTCCACAGTCGCACAAAGCCAAGTGGTGCCAGGTGTTGGTTTGCGATCTGCCGGAGATCGGCGTGGTTGGAGTTGGCTAACTGTGCCAGTACGCTAGCCATCGCTTCGTGCTTGCTGTGAATCAGGTGCCAGAACGCAATACGGGCGATCATTACGTGTGTATCTTTGCAGAAGGCAGCGATCGCGCCTTGAATGTGACGGTCATTCGTCTCGTGGGCCAATCGTAACAGGCGTCTTAACGCGAATAGCCGAGTTGATGTGTCGGGCGCCAGGATCAGCCGACTCAGGTGAGCAATTCTCGCCTTGCGGCCAAACGGTAATGCCATCAGCCATGCGGCCAGGCCGCGGCTCTGCAATGGATGCATGATGGTAATCTGCTGTGGTGATGGCCAGAGTGTTTGAGGGGATTTCAGTTGTGATAGTGACTGGCGGGCTGCGGGGTGCAGCAACAAGTGGAAGTTGGCCAGGGCGTCACCGAGCTGGCCGGCCTGATTACTCTGGCGCAGCCCATTAATGGCTGCATCGGCGAGGGTGGGTATGGCTAGCAGGGCTGGCAACCCTTGGCGAACTGATTGATCGATGGCTTGGCCCATCAAGCGCCGAAGCGGCTCGTGTGCCGGGTGGCTCGGATCTGTCAATGCCGCCCAGGCCCGGGGCATGGGGCGGGGTAGCAGGTCGGTTAAGGCCAGAAGAACGGCGTTGTGCCCGTGGTTGGTGAACAGAAGTGCCGCCTGCTCAACTGCGGCCTGAAGATAGCTGGCGTCTTCGGGGTCGGCGGCATCATGGCAGCGTTGGGCCATCTGACGCAGGCACACCGCAGCTAGGTCGCGCAGGTTCTGTGGCCCGTGGCGTAACTGTTCACTGACTAGGTAAGCCAGCCGATTGCATTGAGCCTCTGCGATGATTCGTATGGCATTGGCAGGGGCTTCGCTGTGGCCCCTACTAATTGCACGGCGTAGCGGCCGAAAGAGGTTGTTGGCTTGCTTGACGATGGCCCACTGTGCGTGCTTGGGCAGCAGATGGTATTGGAGGATTAAGCCCAGTGTGCCTTCTGGATGCTGGCGGTCGAGCAGGGACCGGGTCAGTTGGTAGATTGAATGCGGATCGGCACTCGGTAGCGATGCGACCATGGCCCGATCTACGACCGGGTCATTGATCGCTTCAACGGCACACAGGATTTTTTCAATGGCTGTCATGGGACGTGCGTCTGCCGAACCAAAAAGTAGGTTGTCCATACCAAATACCGGCAGCAGATCCCTGATGTTGGCTATGGTCTTATCGGCGGCGCGGCCAGTGCCCCTGCAAATGCCGCGGCTACACGGACATCCGATTGATTTGATTAAACCCAGTGCAGTGGCCTCATGAAATTCGGTATGGCCAGTCGCACAGATACCGATAAAGACTAGCGTTGTGACAGGCACAGGCCCCTTATCAACCATTGCGTAGTAACGGGGTAAAAAAGCTAAGCAAAATGGCAATTTTTTCTTCCACCAGGGCAGTAGACGGCTATAATCTGACCTCGATCATTCCTGCCTGCCGCTGAGAGGCGATGATTCAGCGGTTTCCGATGTGATACATGCTGTTTTTCGAACGGATTCGAATAAAGGATTCTGGACGATGTCCCTGATTCATAAGTCCAATACCCAGACGCTGCATCTCTTTTTGTACCAGAGAGCTTTGCATCCAGAGCTATTTGAGTTGCACGTTCGCCGAACTGATCGACACGGTGACTACGAGGTGGAGTCGTGGCTGATCAACGGTGGCCATCTGGTTCGGTTTCGCGTGGAGGACCAGGTACTGGCTGAGGTAGTGCTGGATAAGGCTGATCACCTCCCTGAAACAGGGTTGGTGCATGCTCTACCCTGTTTGGGTGAAAAGGAATATGAGATGGAGCCGGTGGCAGGCATGGGCTATGTAACCACCCTCCAGACCGAGATCCTCTCCGACAATCTCTTTGCCGCCACCTACCATGAAATGCAGGATTTCGCCCGTGAATCTGGTGCGGTCTGTCGTGAATGGGCTAATGAGGACAATGCCAACTCTCTTTCGCTTCTGGATACTCAGAAATATCGCAAGGAATTTCATCTTCAGAGTTACCATCTGCTTGGAGAATTGAACTTGGTTCTGCGCACCCAGTCGATCTTCGAAATCGTTAACTGACCCGTATTCTGGTCGGTCAGCAGTCCGTCTGATTGCTCTCGCATATAATTATGCCCCCTCCTTGCTAGGCATTTCAACCGCTACGTTGCCGGTGGGCGCCTATCATGAAGCAGATGGTGGTGAAATATTTGGGGAAGATGGCATTTTTACATAGATGACCATGGGCTGTAGCCGCTACCGTTGCCCGGTCATGCTGGGACCAAGCTTGGCCACCACCGTGGATTACAGCGTGAGGAGCAGATCATGGAACGCCAAATAATTGTTGACCAGATCATTGATGCTGGCCTGATTGCCATCATTCGTGCTCGCAGCCGTGCTGGCCTTGAGGAGGTTTGTGGGGCATTGCTTGGTGGGGGGGTCCGAGTCATGGAAGTCACTATGACCACACCAGGGGCTTTGGAAGTAATTGCTGCGGTAGCAAATCGATGGGGTAACGACTGTCTGATTGGCGTCGGTAGTGTCCTGGATGTCGATACCACACGGCGGGCAATTGACTCGGGTGCCTGTTTCGTTGTTGCACCGACATTTGACCCACGTGTCATGGAGGCCGCCCACGCCGCCGGTGCAGCGGCCATTCCCGGGGCGCTTAGCCCGACGGAAATTCTTGCCGCGGCCGAGCACGGCGCAGATCTGGTTAAGGTCTTTCCAGCAAATCATTTTGGCCCTCGTTACTTCAAGGATCTGCTGGCTCCCCTGCCCCATCTTAAACTGGCGCCGACCGGCGGTGTGAATCTTGAGACGATCTCCGAATGGTTCGACGCCGGCGCGGCTTGTGTGGGGGCAGGCTCGGCATTGGTAAAAACTAGCCTGATGGCGGACAAAGACTGGGATGGTTTGACCACTCTGGCCGAACGCTTTGTGGAGGCGGTTCGACAGGCCCAATTCGGCGGTAGCCTGTGAATGCCAGGATCCGGGCCCAAAGTCGTATGGTGACGGACTCAAATGAGGGTTCCGGTCAGACTTCAGAGGCGTATTGTCGCTGACTAATAAACCAGTGGTTTGGCAACCGTTGTAGGATTCGGTCAGCCAACCTACATGGGTGGGTGGATCATGCACGGAAGGCCGATGGCAAGCAAGTTTGCCAAAGTTTTGATTTACCGCCAAGTGATGCTGGTGCAATGCCAAGAACTGATTTACGATCGGTTGACTAGGCAGAGGTTGATTTTACTGGCAGCGAGATAACAAAATCAGTGCCTCGCCCCGGCTCAGAAAGGACGGTGAGCCGGCCGCCGTGTTCTTCAACAATTCGACGAGATGTAGGCAAGCCCAGCCCGGTGCCACCTGGTTTGCTTGAGTAGTAGGGTTGAAACATTTTCTTGCGTGTCTCGGGCCCTACGCCGGGTCCGGTGTCGATTACATGAATGTTGAGCATGGGATCGCCGAATTCTCGCTTGCTTTCGGTTCGGATCATCAACTCATCTGCTCCGCCGTGGGCAACATTATCATGCCGAGCGGCCACCATAGCTTCGGTGGCATTGATTGCCAGATTGAGGATCGCCTGTTTGAGCAGGTTGGCATCCGCTACGATGATGGGCGGCCGAGCATCGAATTGCGTGCGGATCTGGATACCTACCTCAGCAGCCTGGGGATCAAAGAAGTCGATCAGTTCATGGATCAATTCATTGAGATTAGTTGGAGCCACATCGAGTTTGACCCGACCGGCAAAGCGCAGGAAATCCTCCAGTGTTGCCTTCAGGCGTTCTATTTCACGTCCCAGCAGGTCAAAACGGTTGCGGAGGCGGTGAAGTCCGGGTTCATCTCTGTCGTTGAGGCTCTGCGTGATCTCATCGAGATCTTCACGCAGCAGTTGAACGTTGAGCCCAATGGTGGACAAGGGGTTCTTTATCTCGTGGGCTAGCCCACCGGTCAGTGTTCCTAGTTCAGCCAGGCGTTCGGCGGATCGAGCACGCTGTTCAAGAGTTCGAACCCGACGCTCCGTGCGTCGGCTCCAAATCCATGCTGCAGGGATTGCCAAAGCCGCCCCCAAGACAAGCCCAATCCAGAACACTATTAACATAACATCACGATGCAGCATGCCCTTACTGACTCAATTCGTCAGATACCACTACAGTACGCGCGCCATGACACTTCTAGTCCCTGATGGGGGCTATACCCTGGAATGCAAAAATGTCCCTGACAATCTTCAGTCCGTGGGCGTTGGCTCGAGCCGACTGACGGTTTGGGCTTGCAGACCCTTGTCACCTTCAACCAACTCATAGTCCACTGTTTCGCCATCTTTGAGCGATCGAAACCCGTCGCCCTCGATTTGACTGTAGTGGACGAAAACATCTTGGTCATTTGGCCCAACAATAAATCCATACCCCTTCTTGGGATCAAACCACTTGACTTGACCACGTGTTGTGGACATGGCCCGACTCCTCATAGTGACATGGGATTCAATCTGAGAGTCCGTTGCGGCATCTATCGCATCGGCCTCGCCAGTATCAGTTGTACTACTGGGGGTTTCGCCAACTCCGGCCTCCGATGTGGTCTTCTGCTGAGTCACTTCCGACTCATCTGCGAACTTGCCCTCCGTCTTGGTTTGTGCTGTTTGCTGGATTGTTCCAGCAAGTGTGTCACTGTCACTTGCCTCAACGGCTGATGTGGTTCCCGAATAACCCATAAATCTCAATCCGTTTTTGGTATTGCCAGCCAGTAGGTAAGCGGAACTAGCAAACCCCTAGTGAAGGATGTTAACGCTCTTCATGGCGGCCGAGCGTATTGGCCAGCATGGGACTTCCCCATGCATCGCATGGTGCGAACTGTGTTCCTACGGGTGTGAGTCTAACTAAGTCATGACAGATGCGAAACCCCCTGCAAGCTATGAATGGATACGGGTTTTCCCCCATCTGGCTGGTGTCGAGTCGCTATGATGCGACTTGTCGTGGCATATATGCATATCAAAGTGGTACATGCGGTAGCTGGCATAGGAATTGGAGGATCTATCGGGCTATCGATGGTTTTCGCCTAAAGCGGACGCTGGATGGGTTGCTGTTCAATTGCAACAACGATCCAATTTACGAATCCAGTTAGCCGATTTTTCAAACCGAGGGCGAGGGCCCAGAAATTTTTGAGTGACGGATATGGGCAGTAGATTCCGGTCCATTTGTTGCCTTGGAGGGGATTCATGGTTGTTTTAGCGGCGGTGGTTCACTCTACTCCGGCCGCAGCGGTCTGCTCCTGTTGCTCGTCTTCTTGCGTCATCGCGGCGCGACAAGAGAGCTTGACACGGCCTTGATCGTCGATCAGCAGCACCTTGACCCGGACGGTGTCGCCAATGTTGAGCACATCCGTGACCTTTTCGACGTACCCGTCCTTAAGTTCCGAGATGTGGCACAGGCCGTCTTGGCCCGGGATTACCTCGATGAATGCGCCAAAGTCCTTTATCGTGGTTACCTTGCCAGTATAGATCTGGCCGACCTTGACCTCAGCACAGAGTTTTTCCACTTCTTCGAGGGCCGCTTCGGCCTTGCCAGCACCTACAGCGCTTAGGAGCACGGTCCCGTCTTCCTCAATCTCGATTTTGGCACCGGTCTGTGCCTCAAGACTGCGAATCATTTTGCCACCGGGACCGATCAACTTGCCAATTTTATCCGGATGGATCTTTGTCCGCAGTAGACGTGGAGCATGGGGCGATAATTCAGATCGGGGAGTTGAGATCTCCGCCTCGATCATCTCAATGATCTCAAGCCTGTTTTTGCGGGCTAGTTCGAAGGTTTGGTTGATCTGATCCATCGTCAGCCCACGGATCTTCAGGTCCAACTGGATTGCGGTGATGCCGTTGCGTGTGCCGGATACCTTGAAGTCCATATCACCGAAGTGATCCTCTTCTCCTTGGATGTCCGTTAAGAATACATCCTGTTGATCGGCTGTGTCTGCGGTGATGATGCCAATGGAAATTCCGGCTACCGGAGCCTTGATTGGAACACCCGTGTCCATCATGGCGAGGGTGCCTCCACAGACGGAAGCCATTGAGCTGGATCCATTGGATTCAAGGATATCTGAGACCAGCCGAACAGTGTAGGGGAAGTCTTCGGGGTGGGGCAGGACAGGCTGCAGAGAGCGTTGTGCGAGCATGCCGTGCCCAATGTCGCGTCGACTTGGTCCGGTAATGCGCTTGGCTTCCCCAACACTGAAAGGGGGAAAGTTGTAATGCAGGTAGAACTTCTCGGAGTATTCCTCACCGAGCCCGTCGACGATTTGCTCATCCTTGCCGGTGCCCAGCGTTGCGGTGACCAAAGCTTGGGTTTCGCCGCGGGTGAACAAGCCACTGCCGTGGACACGGGGCAGTATCCCGGCCTGGCACTCGATCGAGCGAAGTTGATCCATCGATCGCCCGTCGGTGCGTGTGCCACTGCGGATAATCTGGCGGGTGATTTTTTCTTCTAGGTCGTGAATAGCGGTGCGTGCTTGTTTGATGTGGGATCGCCACTGGCTGATCTGGCCCACGCCAGCCTCAGGAGAAGGCTCAGGGAAATTTTGTTCCAAAAAGAGCGACATGGCCTGTCGGACAGCTTCCTGCCGATCAAGTTTGCTGCCATCAGTCGTCTTAGCGGTTCGCAGGGGTTCGGAGAATCCCTCCACGGCGGATCGCACCTCGTCCGACACCGCTGGCTCGGGCTGCTGCTTCTGAGGCTGGACTGCGTCTTGCAGTTGGCGGATCAAATCTGCAACCTTCTTGACGTGTTCCCAACCGAACTCAATGGCACCGAGCATCTGGTCTTCGGGGATTTCACTTGCACCAACCTCGATCATGTTCAGCCCGTCGTCATGACCGCACAGGAGCATGTCAAGGTCTGAGTACTCACACTGTGTGGCAGTGGGCATGACGACAAACCGTCCGTCTACGCGCCCAATGCGGACATTGCCGATTGGACCCTCGAAGGGAATTGAGCTGATTGACAAGGCTGCTGATGCAGCAATGCCTGCCAACACATCCGGTTCATTCTGGCCATCGGTCGCCAGTACCCAGCACTGTAGCTGTACCTCATCGACATATCCGGGCGGAAACAGCGGTCGGATGGGGCGGTCGATATTCCGCATCGTGAGAATTTCTTTTTGGTTTGGCGCACCCTCTCGCTTACGGAACCCGCCAGGGAATTTGCCTGCCGCGTTCAGTTTTTCTCGGTAGTCAACGGTAAGAGGGAAGAAGTCGATACCTTCACGCGGTTGGGCATGGACAGCAGTGCCCAGCACCACCGTTTCCCCAAATTGCACCACTACGGCGCCAGCGGCCTGTTTGGCTAGCTTGCCTGTTTCAAGGCTCAGGGTTCTACCGCTCAGTTCTAATTCAACTCGATGCGTTGTCATGAAAGTCTTTCCTTTGAGGGTGCAGCGGGGGAGGTCTGGGTCGCCGCGCCGGTCAAGGAGACAGAAGACAGATGACTTGATGCACGGCCAAGATCAGGATTCAACTACCCGATTATCCCCGGGGCGGTGCATTGAGCCGACTGCCATCTGCATCCTGTTTTGCTCGACGACTGCTGTGGGCCGGCGCTGCTGCTTATTTGCGCAGGCCCAGTCGTTTAATCAGTTTCAGATATTCGTTTCGTTGGATTCTTGCTAGGTACTTCAGCAGGCGGTTTCTTCGCGAAACCATCTGAAGTAAGCCGCGCCGGGATGAGTAATCATGCTTGTGGGTTTGGATGTGACCGGTCAGATTGTTGATTCGCTCGGTCAGGATAGCCACCTGTACTTGTGGGGAGCCGCTGTCGGTATCGCTGCATCGAAAGTCCTGGATTAACGACTGCCGTTTGGCTATGGTAATCGACATCGGGTCCGACCTCGTCGTGGGTCTATAGCGCTTCGGGGGGGGGGTGGACGCCCAAGCTACCCATGGTAGCATCCGAGCCGTGGGTCGGCAACCACGCGTGGCTCAGGGCTTTCTCGCCGTTGTCGGTCCCGGTGGGCCTCCGCAAATGCATGAATCGACGCGGTTTGAGCCATTTATCGAAATTCATCTTCAAGGAAAACTGGCAGGCCTTGGGCATGCCTACATAATGATCAATCACTGATTAGGACCATGTGGCGTGGCTCCATACCGCCCCCTTGGCCGGAACATGGCATCCAAGGTTCAGATTTCAGGCCTCAGCCTTGATGAACTGGCAGTGGCTTGTCTGGAAGGCATGAGATCCGCTGACCAGGTTTGACTGGCGTAGCGATGTATTTGCCGAAGTGGTGCACGCAATGACGGGTATCGACCCGGTGGCATTCTTTGCGGTTGCAATCATGGTTATTGAGGGTAATCAAGTATGGAACGCGGCTGGCAAATGAACATGGGCATGATCGAGTATGCCCGGGCCACTGCGGTGAACGAATGTTCCCTGACTGTTCTGGATGATGTTGCCTGTGTGGGTGACGCCAACAACGTTCGGATGTGTTGCATTATGCACAATTTACGGCGGGATCGCACATAGACCATCCAGTTTCACGGATCATTTAACCAAGAGCAGGCCGGATCCCTCAGGCGAAGAATCCGGCCGCATGGGGGATCATTAGCCAGGATCACTCGACGTTGGGTTTAGCAGAAACGCTGGCGATAGGCAGCATCTGCCGTGGTCCCAGGCGATGATTAAAATCTAGAGCCAGCACGAACTCGCTGGCCCGTGGTGTGCCGGCATTCTCTCGGCGGAACTGGCCACGGGTGGGGCTGTATGCATGAAAGCGAATCTGTGACATAGATTCGTCGAATGTGATCAGACGCAGCCAGCCATCACCACCGCGTTGATAGCCTTGGTAGTTCGACAGGACCTCGATTACAGGCTGGGCGGTTTCGCTATACGAGACTTGATGATATTCGCCATTGTTGTAGGCCGGTCCCAAGTGCTCGTTGCCATTGAGGACCATGAAGATCTGGGAGTTGTGGTGGATCAGGTCGTTCCAGATCTCCTCTCCGCTACGTCGAGTGCCCCCCCACAACTCAGGACGCTCCGTGCGGCCAACGAATGAATGGCTCAGGAGTTTCCGTGCGTCGGTGACGTAACTGTGTGTACTGACGATCGTAGGCATGCCCGGGTAGCGATCGATGATCGATTGCGCCCACGCAGCCTGGTCTTGGGTGGTGCCCTTGCCGGGAACATCACATTCAAGGTTCAGGTGTAGGAACGTGCGGCCGCCGGCCCTGAAGAATTGGTAGTGGCTGGTTTCTGACTGGCTGGCACCGCCATACCAGGGCTGGCCAATATAGCGATGACTGCCGAAATAATGCACAAAGTGTGAGGTGCCCGTGAACGGAAGTTCCTTGAAGTTGTAGTCATGATCGCCAAGACAGACGGAGTAGGGCACAGCCGAATCGAGCATAGCCAGGATCTCGTCGGCCCGTTGCCACTGCTGGGATTTCAGATTTCCAAAGCCATTCTGCACGATGTCACCTTCATGGGTGACGAAGGTAATGTTCAATGCATTGACGTTTTCTACGATCCATTGGACTTTTTGCTCGAACAGATCGCCATAACCCTTCCGGACGTAATTCTGGGTGTCAGGGATGGCGACGATCGTGAACGGCTGCGGAGGTTCGGATCGCAGCGGTGTTACCACCTCCGTCAGGAGAATAAGCACAATCAGGCTGTACAACACAGTGTTTGGAAAACG
>CAUZOD010000034.1:0-17275 GCA_963581115.1 Phycisphaerae bacterium
ACCAGAAGCCCAGCCAAGTCCCACAAGTATTCCTAGACCCACTGCGCTTTCACCAGATGAACTTACACCTCCTTAGTTCTCGAACGTGAGTACTCCCCTAACACAGAGCAGCGTTAACTCTCTCTTTCTCCTTTGTGCCGCTGACTTTAAGCTAGCTCAACGGTTGATCCACTAGACCCCCGCCGTAGTCACTCTTATGGGTAAACGCAAGAGAATTTTCAAAAACTCGGATTTTAACCCCGCCCCTAACCCACCTATTTCCCAGCCTAATGGTTATGCATGCAATCCCATTATGGCAGACTAGGCAACAAACATTGCCTCGACAAAGGACTCGGGGGCGAAAGGCTCAACGTCGTCAAGAGTTTCTCCGACGCCAATAAACTTCACCGGAAGATTTAACTGCTCGCGTATGGAAACGACAATTCCACCGCGCGCCGTCCCGTCCAATTTCGTCAGGAACAGCCCCGTCACATCAATGGCATCGGTAAACACCCGGGCCTGATTGATCCCGTTTTGGCCTGTCGTCGCATCGAGCACAAGTATGACCTCATGCGGAGCGCCGGGAATTTTCTTCCGGACGACCTCCCGAATCTTGCTCAACTGCCGCATCAGGTGCTCCTGTGTATGCAGCCGTCCTGCAGTGTCAATAATTAACACATCAGCACCTCTAACTGCGGCCGCCTCCGCAGCATCAAACGCAACAGCAGCCGGATCCCCCCCCTGTTTGCCCTTGATCACTACCACCCCCAATCGCTGCGACCAAACCTCCAACTGCTCCACCGCTGCAGCGCGGAATGTATCGCAAGCCGCCAGAATCACTGACTTGTTCTGGTCCCTTAGGCTCTTGGCAATCTTGGCGACACTTGTCGTTTTGCCACTTCCGTTAATACCCGCAACCAAGATTACCGTCGGGCCACCCTCATTGTTTAGACGTAAACGGCGATCCTCCTCGGGGAAGTATGAAATGAGCTGGCTTTTGAGAAAGTCCCACGCATCATCACCTGTTTCAATTTCGCTACGTTGCCAACTCGCTTCCACATCCTTGCGCAACTCGACCGCTGTTCGGACTCCGACATCGGCTTGCACCAATAACCGTTCAATGTCCTGGATCAACTGCTCCGACAGCGGTTTTCCCACAAGCAGATTCCGCAGCGTTGAGGTGGATTGGTCTCGCGTCTTGGCCAATCCCCTTTTCAACCGGTCAAAGGCGGTCTTAAACAAGCTCATGATGCGTCCGGATCGGGGGCAGCAGAATGCAGGGGGGGTTCTGATAGAGCTTTGGCCAGTTTGTCCAGTACACCATTAATAAACGCTGGACTCTGTTTACTACAGTAGCTCTTAGCCAACTCCACCGCTTCGTTGATCGCAACCTTGACCGGCACGCAGCCCGAGGTCATCTCGTGCCATGCCAAACGTAAGATGGCACGATCCACCGGTGGCTGCCGGTGAGTAGGCCAGTCGGTAGCCAGACTTGCAATCGCCTCATCGGCGGCAGCGTGCCCCGCCCAAGCCTGCAGTGCCAGATCAGTGCCGGCCTCTCGCACTTCCAACGGATCGTAATCGGCATCCAACCTGTCCAGAATTTCGGTGCGCGGCATCGGCCCATTGAGGCGTGCCATGTCGATCTGGTATAGCGCCTGCATGGCAAGTCGTCGAATGTCGCGGCGTCTCACAACCATAAGCAGTTAAAAAACTAGATCCAGAACATGACGAAAATCACACTGCTGCCAAAGGGACCTGATGCCCAATGATCCTACAAGGATTTAAAGTTCTCGAAGCAGGTTCGCCATTTCGACCCCAGTCAGTAACGCCTGCCCCCCGGCATTCCCCAGCTTGGCCCCAGCACGATGAATAGCCTGCTCCAGTGTATCCGCGGTGATCACGCCGAATATGCAGGGTATCCCGGTGATAGTCGCCACCTCACGAATGCCCTTGGCCGTCTGCTCCGCCACGTGGTCGAAGTGCTGCGTCTGACCCCGAAGAATGCACCCCAAACAGATAACTGCTTCATATCGACCACTCTCGGCCATTTTCTTTGCTGTGACTGCCAGCTCCAAGGCACCGGGAACTTGCACCACCGTCAAATCCTCCGGGAAACCTCCCAGTCGCTTCCAAGTGTTGATCGCAGCAACCAGCAACCGCTCGGTGATAAATTCGTTAAAACGGCTGACCACAATCGCGACCCGGGCGCCGTCAGCCTTCAGCTGACCTTCGATCATCTGGCCGACCTCTTGAATTTCGCGGTGTGCCATATCACTGAATTGTAGCCGAAACTGCCCTTGACACTGGGCCAAAAAGTGCGACACTCGGGTGATTCCCCTCCCTTAGCCAACAACCAAACCATGCTCAGACGTGCAAAAATTTCAATCATCGGTGGCGGGAATGTCGGTGCTTCCTGCGCTGTGTGGGCCGCGGCTAAAGAATTGGGTGATATCGTCGTCGTCGACATCCCCGAAATGGAAGGTGTCGTCAAGGGGAAGATGTTGGATCTGTCCGAGTGCGGTCCTGTGGAGCGATTCGACGCCCGGATCCTCGGCACATGCGATTATGCCGAGATCGCCGGTAGTGACGTGATCGTTATCACCGCAGGCCTCCCACGCAAACCCGGAATGTCACGAGATGACCTGATCCAAACCAACGTCAAGATCGTCAAGGGTGTCAGCGAAAACATCCGCCAGCACGCTCCTGATAGTGTGGTAATCGTCGTTTCCAACCCTCTGGATGCAATGGTGTACACCGCGTGGAAAACAACCGGGTTCCCCACCCAACGGGTCGTCGGCCAAGCCGGCTGCCTCGACGTCGCACGCTACCGTACATTCATCGCATGGGAACTCGGTGTCAGCGTGGAAGACGTCCAAGCCTTGTTACTCGGCGGACATGGTGACGACATGGTCCCATTACCTCGCTACACCTCTGTCCACGGCATTCCCGTTGCCCAGTTGCTTTCCGAAGCGCAGATCCAAGCATGCGTCGACCGCGCTAAAGTTGGTGGCGGCGAGATTGTCAAGATGATGGGCACCAGCGCCTATTACGCACCAGCCTCCGGCGTCGTGCAGATGGTTGAAGCCATTGTCAAAGACAAGAAGCGAATCCTGCCATGCGCTGCTTACTGTGACCAAGAATTCAAGGTTGGCGGCTACTTTGTTGGGGTGCCGTGCCTGCTTGGCGCCTCTGGCGTAGAGAAGGTGATCCAGATCAAACTAGACGATCAAGAACAGCGCCTAATGGCCGAATCTGTCGGCCATGTCAAGACCTTGGTTGACGTTGTACGAACCACGTTCCCCGATTTAGCTTGACGGCGCCCATTTACTCTGTCGAAAACAAATGCCATCAGCCGCTTGGTCCGATAATGATTTCTAGAACTAGGCGTGGTCTAGCAGAGTGCGGCGAATGTTAATAGCGTCAGAACGAGAATACGTCGACGATTAGCGGCAAAAGGCGAACTGAGGTCGAATATCATCATGGTGTTGATTTACTTCCTAACATTGATGATATCAACTTTCGTGCCAACCTGGAACATTCTTCGCAACATTACCTAAACCATTAATAAATAGGCAATTACTTATTCAGATCCGAGTCCGGTTGTCCCCAAACCGAGCCGCCATGTTGTTTTGGAGCAACATCTCTGTCGCCCTCAAGCCGCTTGTCAGGCTCATGGCTTTATGGGCCTGCTCAATCGCCGGCACAGTTATCGGACAAACGATTGGGGTTGAGGCACCCCTTGTAGACTTTAGCCACGCCCAACGTGCCTATCGCTTGGTTGCGCAATGGCTGGATCCCCCGTCGCAATCATCAAGCGAAAAGATCCCTGTCACCGGATTGATCGGGGTGCGGGTCACACTTCGCCATGCCGGCTACACCCTAGGCGCTGGTGAGATGTACCGGGAGGATTTGGATCAGGCCTTAAATCGGCCTGGACCACCGGTCGACTTGGTCCCACTAGTGCATGCTGCCACCAAAACGGCGATCACTGCCGCTAAGCAGAAGCTCCAAGATGTCCATATCCGTGCCCAAATCGAAGGGCGACTCGATGGGGTCGCCAAAGCGCCCTCGCTGGAACAGCTCGGCCGCTTTGTCTTGATTGAGCTACAGATGGGACACCGACTTCAGTTAGTCCGCGTGCCAGAGGACGCCACAATCAACTCGATCTTCGCTAAGTTCTGCCCGGGCTACCACGGCCTCCGGGTTGTTGCTCCCAACGCAAAGCAACCGCGTGGATCACTGATATGGCCAGCTTCGGCCATAACGGCCAATATCCAACCTGCTCGCCAACTGCGTGGACTGCTGGCAAATCAAGGTTACGACGAGAAGTCGATAAAAGAACTCGGCCGACCCGGTGGGCCAATCCTTCATCGCTTTGAGACCCTCCACATTGTCTGCACGCAACCCAACACTGCCCCCCGCCAACTAGTGCGCGGCAACCAACCGATCGAGGCTCATACTGTTGACACCAAGACCCTCGAGGCAATGGCAACAAGCCTCGCCCGACATCTCCAAGAACGGTTTATCCAGGATGGCGCACGGGGCATGTACCATCCCACACGAGATCGCTACGACCCGATTTTGGCTAATCCCCAACAGGCTGCGCTAGCCTGCTACGCAATTGATCGTCATGACCGTTCGCTGTGGCACCGAGACAGAAACCCCCAGCAACAAATGGCGCCCAAAACAGCCCAGAAGGTTGCCCAAGCCATCGGTCGTGACGCCCTGAAGCCCGATGGGGCCGCAGGACCAGCGGCAGCAGCGTTGGTACTTCTGACGCTGACGGACTCTAGTACTCCGCAACCAGCTACACCGCTGCGAAATGAGCTAGGCCAATTGCTCTTGTCGCTGCACAACCCCACGAATGGGGTTGACTCCTCCCGCGAGCCAAAAGATGTTTCTGTAAATCAGGCAACCGCCGCGCTGATGGCCGCTGCGCTGGCCGCGGCATACGAACAGACACGGGTGCCCGAAATGGCACAGGCGAGCCAAACGGCCCTTGCCACCATCAGCCAAGAAGGGCCAAGGGCGATGAGTCTGTACTGGTTTACTCTTGCCCACCGACACCTCTCTAAGTCGCCCCGAGGCGATGACGATCCCTCCGCAGATCAGGCGCATCGGGCAAGAAGTAGACACATCGCAGACCTGGTCAAAATCTTGAATGAACAGCAAGTCATTGAGTCGCCACTGCTCGGCCCTGACGACGTCTTGGGTGGCTTTGAGCTGCACCGCGCTGCCAGAGGTAGCCCACCGCAGCCCGATTGGAGATCCACATCCCTTCTGGCTTTTCTTGCAGCAGCACTGGGCAGTAGTCACATCACTCAAGATCAAGACATCAACGGTTGGATTCTGGCGGCCAACCTCGGCGCCCGATTTATCGCCCAGCTGATGATGGACCGAACCAACTGCTTCGCTGTACCAAACAAGAAGAGGGCACTCGGGGGGGTCCGGCTGTCCTTATGGGACAATCGGCTGGCCATTGATCCCACCGCAATGGGCTTGCTGGCCATGGTTGAATTGCAGGAATCACTAATAGCAATCGAGACCCGCAAGAAGTCGCCAAAATAAAAAGCCCCGTGCACCAGTTGGCGATCCGGGTTCCAAAATAATTAATCAGAATGATCTCTAACGGCTCTTTGCTCCCACAGCTTAGCCACCGGCCTCCATGCCGTGAACTTTTTCCAAGCGGCGATGGTGTCGCGCTGCACCGTTAAACTCGGCACCCACAAACACCGTGACCAGCTCCTTAGCCAGTTCGATCCCCACGATCCGGGCACCAAGGCACAGCACATTCATATCGTCGTGCTCGACTCCTTGACGCGCTGAGTACCCGTCGTGACATACCGCAGCCCGGACGTGCTTAAGCTTGTTAGCTGCAATGGATGCTCCAACCCCTGACCCACAGAGCAGAACTCCGCGGCGTGCCTGGCCATGCTGAATCGCCTGGCCCACATAGCGGGCAAAATCGGGATAATCGTCATCCGTATCAAATGCGTGGGCCCCCAGATCAACCACTTCGTGGCCAGCCGCTCGAATGACTTCGATCAACAACTGCTTCAGTGGAAATCCACCATGATCGCATGCAACCGCAATCTTCATGGTCGAATATTATGCACGGCTTGGCCCCAAACGCAACGAACACGTGATAAAGACGTGCGTCCCAATCCACAGGCATCAAAAGATGCCGCCTTTAACCAATGAAGGCCCACGCCCTAGGCACTTCCCATCTGGCGGATGAACCCAAGCGACTTGGCTTCTGATTTAAACTCGGGAAAGAACTCGTTCTGATCTGCACGGAAACCAAACAGTCCGGACAGTGTCTCCGCAAATGCACTGCGAAAATCCGTGTACACCGGCATGTCGCGCCCTTCATTAAGCACCGCACGATCAAGGCCCGTCCATTTGCCGTATACCTTGCCCCCAACCACAGGGCCGCCGATCGCTAGCAAAAATCCTCCGTGTCCATGATCTGATCCATTGGTGCCGTTTTCTTTCACCGTACGGCCAAACTCGGTCATCGCCAAAACTACCACTCGGTCCCTGCGTGGGCCCAGGTCATCAAAGAATGCTTTGATCGAGCCGGAAAGATTTCTGAGCATTTCGGCCATCGTACCCATGGACCCGCCCTGATAAGCATGATGGTCCCACCCGTTATAGTCGATCGCAGCGATTTCCAGCCTCTCATTAGCCTGAATCAGTCTCGCCACACCACGCAGCTGGCTGGCCAATCGCGATTTGGGGTATACGACGGAGCTGCTTCCCTGGTGAATGATCGAATTCAGGCGGCGCAACTTGCGGATGCTGTGGGCGCCAGCCTCGACGATTTTTTGTCGAGTTGCAGCTTCAGGATCCGAGGGGCTCCCCCCGCCGGATCCGGGCGGCTCTTGCATCTGAGAAATCGCTTCTTTCTCTGAATCACACCCGTATAACGTTCCAAACACACCCATCGCATGGTTGGCGCCTTCCTCGGGAACCGCTAGCACGGGATACTGTCCGCGCAGTGACCGAGGCAATACTGCTTGCAGTGAAATGGCCCGCAGTTCACTGTCGCCATCGGTCCGCGTCACGCCCAAGTACCGATTGAGCCAGCCCTCGTTGATGGTCTTAATCCCCGGCGCTGCACGTTCCATAAAGTCCTGGGCATCGAAATGGCTGCGTGTCGGATGAGTCGAGCCGACATTGACGATCGGTGCCACCAGACCGGATTCATACATCACAGCCAGCTCTCTCAGCGCGGGATGAAACCCGAACCGCTTATCGTTGCTTAGCCGAATCACGCCGGCAGTATCGCCACGACGCTCAGGCGGGATTGCGATTGTGGGCCTAACGTCATAGTAGCGCTTCTCGCGATAGGGGACAATGATGTTCAATGGATCCGCACCGCCGCGCAGGTACAAGGCGACTAGCGTGCATGGTGGCGGCGTGGACCCCGAATCCCCATAAAGCAGCTGCGTGGGCATCGTACCCAGCCCCGCGGCCCCCAGCATGGCGCTCGAACTCTTCATGAATTGTCTTCGTGTCGTCGCCATTTGATCAGCTCCCAAGAGTAGTCATTGTTGCTGAAACACTGGTGATCCCACCACCAAACCTACCGCCTGGCGCTCGCTGTATGCCTTTGCCAACTCTCGCCCCAATAACGAGTGGGTCTGCGTGCTAACCCCTCCAGGTAGGAGCCAGTCAAGCAGAACCGCCTGTAATCGTTCCGGCGGTAAATTGTTCAACGGGTCCATGAACGTATCGGGTATCTGTACTCCCCGGATCATTCCCTCGCCCAGACGCACGGCAAAATCCCACCGATACACGAGCACGCCCGGGTCTAGCCATGCCTCGGCCTGATCATAATACCCCGTTGGATCCATGCAGCCGTAGATGTCGTATCCCATTAAACGCAATGAGTGGAGAATGGCCTCGTAGTCTGTAATCTCGGCGCCAGTCGCGCGCAATGCCGAAACAACAAATTCGAATGGGGTTTTGAACTTGACCCGGTAGTGTTGCGGTTGAAGAAAGTCATCGCTCAACAGAATCGCTTCATAGACCTTGGGAAGATCCCCCTTGGTGCGGCGGAAGACCCGGGCCACTCGACGAACCAGTTTGGGGCTGGGCTCGTCGCATACCAGGTATCGACACAGTTTGTAGGAAATGAACCGCGCCGTCCCGGGATGAGCTGCCAGTTGGCGCACAATCCGGATGCCTTCCTCTACGCCCTTGCCGGCTGATAAACGTTTGCCGACCACGACCTTCGCATTGCGGTCGTGCACATCCTGATGGAAATAAAATCCGAACTTATCTCCAGCCTGGCCAAAAGGCGTGCCATCTCCCCGGCCGACGGTCCAGCCCGTCAATGCCCGAGCAAGTCCAATAACATCCTGCTGTGTGTAGTAATTGTCGACGCCCAGCGTGTGCAACTCCATCAACTCGCGAGCATAGTTCTCATTGAGGCCGCGATGTCGGGCCAATGCCCGCACGGATCGTGGCTTACGATCGCGGGACTCATATCGCTCGATCAACCGTTGTTGCGAATCAGTCAGGGGCTTCTGGCTAACATCATTATCGAGAAACGTCAGCATGGCCGGATGTTGTGCCGTGGCCAGTAGAAGTCGATCAAATTGTCCAAACGCATACCGTCGCAACATTTTCTCATAATCACCTGTATAAAACCCAACGGAATCTTTGTTCTGATCGACACTAAAGTGGTTGCGCCAAAAGGTAACAATGACTTCCTGTAACTGGCGATCGGAGTGCACCGCTCGATATATCACCGACGGCGGCAAGTGCTTTCGAACTTGCTCCATCTTCATGTAGTCCTGCTGCAGCAGTTGATCCAGGGTCATGCCCAAAGTAGGCCAGCGCTGAACTACATAACTTTCAACTTGGGTGTCATCGATTTTGGCCGGTTGCAATTGTTGGCGAATCCACTCTCGCCAGCCAATCTGCTTGACAGCCTCTGCCTGGCCCGGCTGCGCACCAAAAGCGGCACGGTTCAAAACATGGGGCACGATCTGATCTTCGCTGAGCCTGGCGCTCTCGGTGTCCGATTGGGACAAACGAGTTCCCGCACCCTGGGCATGCAGCAGATCGCTACTGGCAAAAACAAGAACATATGCACAAATCAAGTGTATTTTCATTGCCATTGTGGCCGTCCGCTCACCCACACCCAAATTATAATAGGCCTGCCATCAGATCGGGTAAAGTTATCGTCTCGCAGGGCTCGCCCCCCAAATGACGTACTGCCCCTTAGATCAGAAGCGCCGAGCCTGGCATCAGAGTCCTCTATCCGGCAAGCCGATCACTCCCATCGAATTAGCTCCGGGACCGATGCGCCTCAGCATTGAATCCGCTGGTGCACTGCACAGGCGACCCTTTACTTCCTGATATGCCTTGATCTAATCCAGTGATTCAATACGTATACCTGCCTGTCTATACCAATCTGCAGTCCAACGGCATCTTCAACCTGAATTGCTTTGTTTCCAAGACAAGGCCGGCAAGACTAGAAATCCACTGCAAAAACACGAATTTGAGTCGTCCAACGGTCCTGTATAGAATTCACCCAAGCTGTGTTCGGAGAGGTGGCCGAGCGGCTGAAGGCAACGGTTTGCTAAACCGTCGTACTGGGTTACCCCGGTACCGCGGGTTCGAATCCCGCCCTCTCCGCATCTGAATCAAAGCCCCCCCTTTCTGGGGGGGGCTTTGATTTACTTCAAAGCCGTGGTCAGCACCAAACAACACCTCAAGTAGAGCAAGACAAAGAATTGGGGCGCAGATCGAGGTAAGTACGCTTGCGTCTTAGGACAAAGACATCCAATCCAAAAATCAAAGCAACTGATCCAACGCACACCCGATTCCCGCTGTAATATAAATCCCTTGCTACAAGTTTGCGCGTTGCACCGATCTGGTATCACGGCAACCGGGCGACACCACTGGTCGCAACGACCCGTCTGCGGTTGGTTGCGATCGGAGAAATGTCGGCAATAGATCATGCGCGGGCATCCCATGCGCCCACTTGACAGATCCTCCTCCACTTCGGTCAACTTCTGAACTTGGAATGTCCGAGAATGAATGCTTCCCACCGGCAAAGCCACGCCCGGGAGAAATGGGGTCGGTGCATCCGTAGTGATTAATGCACCGCCAAAGATCCCAGCCTGAGAGTCCCTAATAAAACGGGGCGGGGCCTCCGCAATCTTCTAATAAGTGGCCGACCTACAGTACAGGAATATTCTTCCGCAAATCCACGGCGCCGGGTAAGGTCAGATTGATGGTCTTACTGTCCGCTACAGAAAGCGGTTCGGCAAGGTTTTGCCGAACCAGCGGTATTCGCTGGCCAAGCACTTCCCCCATCACATTTCTGCACAAAAGAGCTTGGAGACTTGCAAATGGCGACGACTGGACTCGAACCAGTGACCCAGGGCTTATGAATCCCTTGCTCTACCAACTGAGCTACGTCGCCTGCGAATGCTATTGTAGCGCCGACGGGTAAAGAGCGCCAACTCTGTGGCCTGAGCTTCGCTCGAAGAAGCATTGTCATGTCGTCAAATTGTTCACGGGAATCCTAGATTTGTGCCGATAGTTTCTTGCTCGGAGCCCCTCCGGCTAACTTCCGAGAACATCCCAGCTTTGCATGAGTCTGCTGCATCATGCTGCGGCAACCATGTGCCCGCCGTAGCTTGGTCCTTGCCAAGCGCCGCAGATTCGCCCCGCCATGAATCGACCCCGAGCCACCACCGCAATACCCCCCCGAACCGCTGCTCGAGTCCGGGGCTCAGCCGGCGGCTTGGAGCTCGGGCTGCGGCAGTTTCTAACCTATTGCCGTGTCGAATGCGGTTTTGCTCCAGCAACACTCTCGGCGTACGGATCGGACCTCTACGACCTAAGTGCCTGGATGCATGAACACAAGCTTGGCTCGTGGGCACAGCTCGACCTCCAAGGCATCGCTGAACACCTGCGGTGGCTCGCCGAGCGTGGTTTGGAAACCTCTTCGATCGCCCGACATGTAGCAACAATCCGCGTATTCGGCCGCTTTCTTGAATCCATCGGGAACATCGCAGAAAACCCGGCGAGCCTGCTGACCCAGCCCGCTGTATGGAAAAAGCTTCCCACCGTGCTCGGCCGTGAACAGATCGAAAAGCTACTGACAGCACCGCAGCCCCAGGATGCGCTATACCTGCGCGACATTGCGATCCTGGAGATGCTCTACGCAGCAGGTCTACGGGCTACCGAATTGGCTGATCTCCAAATGCACATGTTGCACTTCGACCTGGGTGTTGCTCGGGTCATGGGCAAGGGATCGAAGGAACGAATTGTCCCAGTCGGGGCGCCCGCGCTAGGCGCTCTGCGTCGCTACATTGACCGGATACGTCCCCGGCTAATGGGTGTTCATGGCCAGGGGCAATGGGTCTTTGTATCGCGAACCGGCCAGCGGATCACACGAGTCGTAGTCTGGCAAATCGTCAAGCGACATGCCGATCGTGTGGGACTTCGCGACGTTCACCCGCACACGCTGCGCCATTGTTTTGCGACTCATCTCCTGGCCGGTGGAGCGGACCTACGGGTGGTCCAGGAGTTGCTGGGGCACTCCAGTATTCAGACAACTCAGATTTATACGCACATTGATCGCAGTCGGTTAAAAGACGTCGTGACTAAATTTCACCCACGTCCGTAAGGGTTCGGTTCAGATATCTCGCCTGCTATTTTTTGCCCGACAAGTAAGTCAATCACCCCAATCAATTTTCTGCGATACGCAGTATCTGACTCTGAATCTGAGTTTTGATCATACGCTGAATCGGGCCTGGGCCCAAGCGTATCGTTGCCTCTATTACCTCATTCTGCATCGTGTTCCGACCAATCGCTTCGTGACGATCCATGTCGAATAACACTTGCGTGACCACCTGGCCCTCGACCAAACGTATCGTCAGCGGCGGTATGTTGGACGGTAGTTTCGAGCGGTCCACGTCCAACTTGACCGTCCCACTGCCATCCACCGTGGCTACCGGGATTCCTTCGATTTGCTCCACGCTGGTCAGAATGAGATTGTGATGCTGTTCCGTGTGCACCTCTAGATCGGGCACGTCCAAATTGTCATGTGTCCAACGAAAAGTATTCTTCCAACCCCGGCCAATACCCAGAGCGCCCGGGACACCTGGCAACGTTGCCAAATCGGTGGCCGATTCGATCCAATCGAGGTCCTCCGGTAAATCCTCGGGAAATTCCATCACCTGGCGCATCTTGTCCGTACCTGACAGGTGAGTGATGGAGCCATCCACCGCTACTTCAACTTTTAGGGGCACACCGGAAATCGCCTTGAGGAGGTCCTGAAACCGATCAATGTCGCCCTGAGGCTTACGTGAATCGTTACTCTGAATAGTTCCGTCTGGCGATGTGATGTTAATCACGATCCAATCAAACAACATTGTGCAGGCGTACGAACCGTCGAGGCGTGCCGTGTTAACCGTCCACGTCAGTTCGCCGGTTGTCTCGAGAACAGTTGCCAAATCGCGGGACTGCACTCCAGGAGCACTAATGGTTACCGTCTGATCACGACGTGTCCAAAACTCATATACCGCACTTTGCCCCGCTACCCAGTGCGGCCGCAAGTCATACTGCTCGGCAACTTGCCCCCAGGCAACGGCGCCCCACACCAACGCCACCACGCCGCTGCGACCAAGGGCGAGTACCGTTCCCAGCATTGGTGTTGGTGGGCTGACCACGACACCATCGTAACGGGTGAGAATCATCCAATCGTGGGGCAACCCCGTCGCCCAGACTCCCCACACCTGTCGCTTGTAGATTGGCCATCCCCACATTTTGTCGTTGGAGGCGTGGGGCCAGCAGATCTCCTGTACTTTCCCAAGGGCCCTACGGGCCCTTGGGCCAGATATCAACCAACTAGCCGAACAGACTGTCCGGCAACAAAACGGCTACGGGCCCAAAGTCCCGCAACGGCCTAATCTGGCCCTTCCAGCCACGGATGTCCTCTGAACCGGCCTGCCGGAGATGCTCAACCAGCCGCGCGTCAATCGTGGCAAAATCCAGAGGTACTGTTGCCTCCACCAAAAGCGTGACAGTGTGCGCCCACCCGTGCCCGATCGGTGGTGACCGGTACCCGCAAGCACAAACAGAATGACGTCTGTGAGTATCATCGCCCCGGTTGGAAGTGCCCGGTCCACCACTTAACCTGCTGTTGGCCCAGCAAGGCCACAATGGCCCCAGAGAATAGCTGGGAGGGCAAGCGGATATGGCTGTTCCAAAAACAGAGGTTTAATCGCCCAGTTGCCCGTCATACCTGCTCTAAATCATTGACACCAAAGATTCTGGTTCCCACCACATGCAATCCTGTCGCCGCCATCCGTGATTTAAAGTGGATCACCCCGAAGTTCCGATATCACCTGTTCCCGGTATGGCGGCATCACCTTCCTCCATCTTCGATGCCAATCTGCGCGCGATCCGTCGCCACGACAGTGAATTCGCAGACCGGTTGATCTCTGTCCAATCTGCCAAACTGAGCTGGTCGCACGCACGCTCCGGCATGCTGACTGCCACGCTACAGCGCAACGGTCGCAGTGTCACGCTCTCAAGCCGATATGACCCACAAGCCGAGGCAAGCAAGCTCGTCGAACAAATCGATCACACTCACCAAGCATGCGTAGTGCTGTTAGGCTTCGGTCTGGGATACCATGCCGCTACGATCGCTGCAGGTATGAAGGGATGGGGCTTGCTGGTCATCTACGAACCCGATCTCGATGTGCTGCGAGCGGCGATGGAACATATCAACCACAGCAGCTGGATCAATCGCAACAAAATAGTCTTCGCTGACGCCGCCACAGACCGTGCGGCCCTGGTCAACCGAATCGAAAAATACGCTGCGATCGTGACGCAGGGCACGCAGCTGGTTAGCTTGCCGGTCAGCAGGCAACTGCACCGGCAATCGCTTGACCAATTCGCAGGCCTGATCAAGCAGGTACTGGCATTCTGTCGTACGACTGTCGCCACGGCACTAGTCAACTCTGCCCGTACCTGTCGCAATCTGGCCTGCAACCTTGATGTCTACTCGGCCGGTGCCACGACCGATGCCCTGCACATGGCCGCTAAAGACACAACGGCCGTGTGCGTGGCTGCTGGGCCGAGCCTCGTCAAGAATGTAGATTTACTAAGAGAGACCTCCCATCGCCGCAACGTCGTGGTCATTGCGGCCCAGACGGCACTCAAGCCGCTGTTAGATCGGGGGATTCGACCTGATTTCGTCACGGCCTTAGATTATTCGCCGATCTGTTCTCGCTTCTATGAGAATCTGCCGCCACTACCAGATGTCACGCTGGTAGCTGAGCCCAAGGCGCATCCAACCATTCTCGAGAACTTCCCCGGACCGGTGCGCATCATCCGCAATCAATTTAATGACGACCTGCTTGGAAGCCTCGCCCGCCCCATCCTACCGCTTAAGTCAGGTGCAACCGTTGCGCACCTGTCGTTCTACCTTGCCCAACACCTTGGCTGTAATCCGATCCTGCTGCTGGGCCAAGATTTGGGATTTTCTGAGGGACTCTACTACGTTCCGGGTACTGCGGTACATCAAGTCTGGGCCTGTGAATTGAACCAGTTCAACACGTTGGAAATGATGGAATGGCAGCGGATTGTCCGCATGAGCGGCCATCTACGCCAAGTGCAAGATATCCACGGCCAACCTATTCTTACCGACGAGCAGATGATGACGTACCTCAAACAGTTCGAACGCGACTTCGCGACCGCTGACGAACAGTTGATCGACTGCACCGAAGGCGGAATACCGAAAGACCACACCACACAGATGTCTCTAGCCGACGCCTTGCAGCGTTACGCTGTCCGCGCCGCACCCCAAATGCCTCGCCCCGTAGACGGACTGGACTTCCACAGGTTACTGGGCTTACAGCAGCTCCTCAAAGACCGATGCAGCCAAATTCGCCAGCTGCGCTGCGTCACCAAGCAGACCCTCCCAATACTTCGCCAGATGCGGAAACGCCAATGCGACCCGGCACGCATGAACAAACTGTTCGAACAGCTACGCAAGAGGCAGAGCCGCATCGAGGGAGATCTACAGATTGCCTTCAAACTGGTGACCGCTCTAAACACAGTAGGAACTTTCAACCGTCAGCGTACTGATCGAGCCATCGGTCATCTGGACGTTGACGCATACGAACGACAACGCCGACAAATCGAGCGGGACACGGAGAATCTTGAATGGATCCTTCAAGCCTGCGACGAAGCAATTGACATCTTCAGTGCCGCCACAATGCGAGTGGACAAGACACTAGGCCGCCAATCGAAACAACAAACTATGTTAAAAAAAGCTCCATCCAGCGAGTGGGCGGCTTGAACGTTTACTCCTGAAGCAATGGAGCATTCAGGGCCTGCCAATGACCGCCCTTTGCTTGATCCCGATCAACCTACAGCAATCCCGACTAGGCCTGCCCGCAAGAGTGCAGGAGCAGCTGGCCGGAACCACGGTGCTTGATCAGACCGTCCGCCGGGCTGCAGCAGTCCCGCTGGTTGCCAAAATCGTATTGGTCCATCCGCGAGGCCAGAATCCAATGGCCCTGATAGACGCTGCCAAACTGGATAAACCCATTGACGCCCATGAAGACCCTGAGGGACTTATCGACGAACAAAGTGCCAAGTGGATCGCCGCTCGCAAATGGGCCCTGACAGCATGGCGTGGTGGGCTTGGCTCGACAACTGTCTATGACGAACTACTGCCGGCCACTCCGCTAATCACGGCCTTGGATGCGCACCGCATTGGCAAACACGACTCGGTGCTGTTGGTCCGTGGCGACTGGTGCTTGTTCGATTCGGGCCTAGCCCAAGCACAGCTGGCACTCCACCTAGAGCACCCCGAAGCAATGAAACTGGTATTCACCCAGGCGCCACCGGGGCTCAGTGGCATCGCCATGAGTGGAACCGTACTGCGCCAACTGGCCGAAACCGGCTCGTCCATCGGCCAAGTTTTGGGCTATAACCCACACAAACCGGGCCTCGATCCGATCAGTCGTGAAGTCAACCATCCCATCCCCGCATCGGTGCGCGATTGCAACCACCGTTTTGTATATGACACGCCACGCACTATCGATATGATTCAGGCAATTGCGGCGAAGATCGACATCCGTAACGCCGATGCGGTTCGGATCACGGACACGGTCGAAGCTCACAAGCTCGGGCCGCATCGATCCAAACGCCTACCGCAACAGGTGACTCTGGAGCTGACACCACAACGGGCCGTCACCGGGCCTATCACGCCACAACACTACGTAGAACTGCCGCGACCGGATCTTGAACTTGATCTGGCCCGCCGCATTTTCGCGCAGCTGGAGCCTGACACTGCGCTGCTGCTGGGCGGGCTTGGTGATGCCTTGCTGCATCCACAGCTCGCCCAGGTTGTTGCCGCCGCTCACGATGCCCAATTGCTCGGAATCGGCCTAGAGACAGACCTACTGTGCGATCATGATGAACTAGAGTCATTGCTTTCCCTACCGATCGACCTCATAACGGTACGATTCAATGCCGACAGCTGCGAAACCTACCACCGGGTCATGGGCACTGACGGGTTTCCCCGAGTCATGCACAACCTGCAGTGGTTGTTCCAGCAGAAATTAGAGCGAAAAAAGCCTCTGCCATGGATTCTTCCGCGATTGATCAAGACCAAACAGACACTCACCGATCTAGAGTCTTTCTTCGAGCGGTGGATGCGGATTGCCGGTCATGCCGTGATCGAGCCGGCACGCTGCGGCTGTGGTCTGATGCCGCCGCAAAGCCCCGTACCCATGTCCCCCCCACGGCGAATTCCGTGTCGACAGCTGGGCCGACGCATGAGCATCCTATCGGACGGCACTGTTGCCCTTTGTGATCAGGACTGGCTAGGACGTGCTCCTCTCGGCGAAGTGCAGGCCCATCGGCTCCAAGAGATTTGGAGCCGGGTCGACACGGTCGTCGATGCACATGACAGAGCCCAATACGCAGAGTTGGCCCTATGCCAGCCCTGCAACGAATGGCACCGGCCATAATCGCACCGTCGAAGCCTTCCTGCCCCTGGAGCATGCCATGAACACTCTCTGTGTCATTATTGCCCGTAGAGGCAGTCTCGGGCTGCCCAATAAGAACGAACTGCTGGTCGCTGGCCGGCCGATGCTTGACTGGACAATCGACCAAGCCGTCGGTTCTCGGTGGGTTGATCGTGTGGTGTTGAGTACCGATGGGTTGCGCCTAGCTGAAATCGGCCGTTCCCGAGGCATTGACGTGGTCATGCGCCCAGCACACCTTGCCTGCGAAACGACCG
>CAUZOD010000035.1:0-16550 GCA_963581115.1 Phycisphaerae bacterium
AATTGTGCCCGATCCCCGGGGCCCGGCACGATGGATCTCCCTCGATCGGAATGATGTCCTTAGCACATGGCGTGAAGACAATCAGCTCTATCTCTTTGGTGGCAAGCACATCCACATCATGGCGCTTCCCGTAAAAAAACCATAAACAGTCGCACCCTGAAACAGCCCGGGCACATGAAATGACCGCTGGCGGATCGGCGGCCACACTTGCTTGCGCCGCGACCGGAACAAGGCCGACACCAACGCCGTCGCGACAGGTCATTTCAAAACTCCTGCACACTGGCGATCATTCCGATCCACATCCAAGGGAAGAACTGGGCTTGTCCCTAGCCGCTTCGAAAATCTGCTATCGTCTGCCCCATGCCCACTGCCAGTTCCAATGAATCCACGGTGACCCATGCAGATCTGCTGCAAGGACTTGCGCAACTGGGTCTGGAATCAGCCGATACCGTGCTGGTCCACTCGTCGATGAAGTCATTTGACCATGTTGATGGCGGACCCGACACGGTGATCGACGCACTGCTGGAGGCACTCGGACCACGGGGTTGCCTGGTGATGCCCACCCTGACCATGGGAGCTGCGGAAAACCCGGTCGTTTACGATGTACGGCAGTCACCGTCCAATGCGGGACTGATCACCGAAGTGTTCCGCCAGCGGCCCGAGGCACTGCGTAGCCGCCATCCACTTTCTTCGGGCGCCGCCATGGGACAGGCGGCGGATGAACTGACCCGCTACCACCTCGACACACCGGCCGACCTGCTCTCGCCCTACGGGCAGGTATACCTGCGCGGTGGATGGTGCCTGTTTCTGGGTGCACCGTGGAACTCCAATACCATGTTCCACGTCGCTGAAGAATTGGTCCAGGCACCGTACCTGAGTTTCGCGCAGTTTCACAACGCCCAGGTGATTGACACCGATAGCCAAGAACACGTCGTAACCTTCCGTCGCTACAACTGCTACCAGAGCGGGGTGATCCGTGACCTGGATGCGATGGCACCGCACTATGAAAAAGCTGGAATTGTTCGCCACGAGGGCATCGGGGCCAGTAGCTGCCGCCTGATCCGCGCTCGCGATATTGTTGACGTCTCGACCGATCTGCTACGCCGTAATCCAGAGCAAATCCTTTCATATGAAACAACCGGCTGATCGCGGGCAAGCATTTTTCCGTTCGGACTACTAACCGCAGTGCAAGCAAGAGTCCTTCGGGTCAGGTTCGAATCATCCGAACTCTTATCCGAAAACGCGGCGATCGAAAAATCTGGTTCAACTGACCCGCCCCAAAGCCCCGGGCCCCTACTTGTACTTGCTCAGATCCTCTGGGAGTCCCACGCCGAACAGTTCGTATCGCTGCTCGACCCAGTCCTTGATCTTGTAGCGGCGCACCGAGCCATCGGCGAAAAGGTAATTCCCGGTCGTCCCGCCGTGGATGGGTAGAAACGCACTGTAGCGCCCTACACCGTTGTATAGTTCTTCAGATGAGCTGTCGATAACGCCGTCATTGTCGGTGTCCATGTTGAACATCCACGATCCGCTGGCCTGGGGATTGATGATGAAGGATCGCTTGCGACCATAACGGTTGCGCCCATCGCCAGCGATAAAGACGCCCGGATCAATCTTCTCCATGCGGGCCGAGCCATTGAACGCGTAGAACCCCGGATAGGTCTTAGAAATATTCGCTAGTGGGACGTAATAGGCAAAAATGGTCGGATACACGACACTGTTAGGTCTGGGGAGTCTCCATCGGGACCGGTGCGGGCCGCCAGCGTAGAGCATCACTGTCCGGTGGTTCGCGCGACGGGCACGGCATGAAAACCAGTGACGCATCCGGGCCGCTGTAACCGAATCGGCTCGAGGTGCTGCGCCCAACATATGGGCCGATGACCTCGTGCCAGAATGGCGGCATCGCATAATTGGAAATACTCGTTCCGTATGACATCGGCGAGAAGTGGTTGTCGTAGTCCAGCACATAGGCCCCGAACGCGATCCCCAACTGGCACAGGTTTGCCATGCACTGCGCGGCCTGAGCCTCTTGCTTGGCCCGCCTCAGTGCCGGCAGCAACATCGCAATCAGCAACGCGATAATGGCGATTACCATGAGCAGTTCTATGAGTGTGAAGGCTTTGCGAGACATGCTGCAAACTCCGCCCCGTGTCCCATCACGACATGCAGTTTCCAGTAAAGAACTGCGAACCCAGCAACACTGTACCACCAAGCACGAGAATCCAACCCACGTGGACCGAGATCATGGTGCCCCGGACCACCGGGCACTACCGTACAGCCAGTAATAGAGACAAAACTATCTCTTGTTGCAAACCAAGTCACCACAATGTTTTGCCGGCTGGATCCCCATAGGAACCCAGCGAGCATCGGTGCCAGGTCCAACGCTTAACCCATGGTTGAAGCCATTGACAACCTAGGCCCCTGATCGTAGCCTATGACCTGGCTAAACTAAGAGTAACGAGAGAAGAGAGAAGAGTTCGACGGCACCAAAAGGAAGGCGTAGCGCACCCAGGGACCTGCGGGCCCTTACAAGGAGATCTGTCGATGGAACTGTCAGGCTATGCGAACCACATCGGGCGAGTGAACCTGTCCACGGGCAACGTCAGCTATGAAGGTGTCAATGAACCATGGGCCCGAAAGTACATCGGAGCACGTGGACTTGGCGTTCGGTACTGTCTTGAGGCCGGCCCCGAAGTGGATCCCTTGGGTCCTGATAATCTGCTTTGCTTCATGAATGGTCCCTTGACCGGTACGCGTGCCTACATGAGCGGGCGCATGGCCATCGTCACCAAGAGTCCCCTGACCAACACGATCTGTGACAGTCACCAGGGCGGCTGGTCGGCGGCACGACTGAGGTGGTCCGGTTTCGACGCGCTGATGTTCGAAGGAAAGTCAGACAAGCCAGTCTATGCCTATGTCGAAGATGGCAAAGTCGAACTGCGCGACGCCAGCGACGTCTGGGGCAAGGGCGCACACGACACGATCAAGGTCTTCAAGGATCGTTACGGCGAAAAGAACCTGACTGTCATCACCATCGGTCAGGCTGGCGAGAATATGGTCAAACTCTCCGCTTGGGTCAACGAAGACGACCGCGTTTCCGGCCGCGGCGGTACCGGGGCGGTGGGCGGATCGAAAAATCTGAAGGCGGTCGTGGTCAAGGCAACACTCAGCTATCCCGCTCCCGCCGACAAGGAAGGATTCAAAGTCGCGATCAAGGCCGGTCTAGATGCGATCAAGGACGAGAACCACATCACCTCGCCCCGAAAGGGTGGCCTGAGCACCTTGGGCACCAACTCGCTGATGAACCCGGTCAGCAGCATCGGTGCCCTGCCAACCCGCAATGCCCAACTGACCTCCTTTGAAGACAGAGCGGAGGCCATCAGCGGCGAGCGTATTAGGGAGGAATATCTGGTGGCCGAGCCGACCTGCCACGCCTGCCCCGTGGCCTGTAAGAAAGAGGTCGACATCAAGGATGGCCCTTACAAGGTGCACATGGAGAGCTTCGAGTACGAGTCGGCCTGGGCCTTGGGCGCCAATTCGGACAATGACCATGTCCCCTCGATCGCCTTCATGATCGATCAATGCAACGACTATGGCATGGACACGATAGAAATGGGCAACACCATGGCCACCTACATGGAGATCTGTGACAATGGCTGGAACGGTGGCGAGGAACCCTTGAAGTGGGGCGATCACGCCACAATGGTGCAGATGGTGCGAAAAACAGCCCTGCGTGAGGGCGTGGGAAATATTCTGGCAGAAGGCGTTGCCCGCGTAGCTGAAAAATTCGACCACCCAGATGTCGGCATGCACGTGCGAGGCCAATCCGTGGCGGCCTACGATCCTCGTGGCATTAAGGGTATGGGCATTGGTTATGCCACCAGCAACCGCGGCGCCTGCCATTTGCGCGGCTATACCCCCGCTGCAGAACTAAGTCTGATCGGTGAACCCGCTGATCCGCATGCATGGAAGGGCAAAGGCGCCCTGGCCAAGCTACTGCAAGACCTGCACGCATTCAGTGATTCGATGGATCTGTGCAAATTCAGTGCATTTGCAGAAGGAGCCGACCACTATGCGTCCCAGTACAAAACAATGGTGGGGATCTCGGAGTTCACGGCTGATGATGTGCTTAAAACCGGTGAGCGGATCTACAACCTTGAACGCTACTACAACCAACTCGCCGGTGAGAAACCCGGCAGCGACAAGTTGCCCAAGCGATTCCTGGAAGAGCCCAGCACCATGACCGGATCAGAAGGCCAGGTATGCGAGTTGGACCAGATGCTCGATGAATACTACGACCTGCGCGGCTGGGACAACGGTGTCGTACCCAACGCCAAGCTGACGGAGTTGGCAATCCCATAAGAAGTCTGAAGCACGCCAGCGAGTGTGGCCTGCATTCGCTGCACCACTTCATTCCATGATTCAAAATAAACCCCCCCGCCACTTCCGTGGCGGGGGGGTTTATTTTAGTTGTTTCAGCCTGATCCGCCCCAGTTGCTGACGCCCATATGCGGTAGGTGAACGATTCAAACTAGCCGCCTCCGATCAATGGCATCATCATCAACTGATCTTTGGCCTGGATACGAGTGTCGAGGCCTTCAAGCCAACGAACATGACGGCCATTGATCATGATCTGAACAGCCCCGGTCAGTTCGCCATCTTCCTGCAGCGCTTTGTCTCGCAACTCGGGACAGATCTCGCCCACAGCCGCAATCAGATCGCGAACCGTATCGCCCTCTTCGAGAGGCACGTTCAATTCGTTGGCCCCGGTCAGTTCCCGCAACGTTGCCAGAATCTTAATCGTCTTCATGCTGGTCACTCCACGGACTGCGGATATCAAGCAAGAATGATAGCCAATCAATAGGGTCCAAGGCGAAACAGGGTGGGTTCAGGTTCCAACATACGGATTCTGAGCCGCCGGATATCACCATTCTGGGATCACATCGAGAATCCAGGACTCATTGTCCTCTTAGTTCAAATCCCATCTCCGCCAAGCGTTCCATCACCGTAACCTTGGTCAACAGTTGTCTAAAGCATTGAACCGCTTGCTTGTTTGCGTGCACCTTGGGCACAACGAAATCAAATCGTTCCTGGGCCAGGGGAGCAAAGCTCAATTGTGCCTGCTCGGCCGCGGAACGGATCGCCACGCCCCAATCTGCTCGGCGATGGGCGATAGCCGCCGCCACCGCATTGTGATTGCTGGCCTGCACGGCATAGCCATTGGGTTGGACGCCGCTCAACAGTTGATCGATAAGGAGCCGCGTGCCGCTGCCGTGGTTGCGATTGACCATCAGGCAGCCCGGATCATCACGCACCTGAGCGATTAAATCGGCTCCCTCACGGCCCTTGAATCGCAAATCATCTGGCCGGAATACCACCCCCTGCATCCGACCGTAGCCGGCGACCAGTTCCAGGTCCTCGGTAACAAATGGTTCGTTATAGCGCCCGCTTTCAACATCCAGGAGATGGATCCCGGCCAGATCACATTCGCCTCGCTTGGCTGCGGCCAGACCGGCGGTAGAACCGACCGCCAAAAACTTGGTGCGCCAGCCCGACGCTTCCACCTGGCCCAACAGGTAATCCAATCCCATGCAGTGACTCCCGATCACCACCATGTCGGCCACCTTCAGGTCGCGCCCCAACAGTTGCACCGATACCAGTGTACCAGTGGCGACAATCTCCTCGTGTCGGCCGATGGTGATGAACCCGTCGGCACGACTGAACGTCGTGACTGAACCTGAACCTTTGCCCATGGGATATGCCACCAGAGACGGATCACCCGCCCCACCACTGAGCAACCCCACAAGCAGGTACTCGGTCCGACCGATCTCGGAATTGACCTTGACTGCCAGTCTCGCCGCCAGGGTGGGCTGGTCCGTAGGCGACTGGCCGGCAAGTCGGGTGATCACCGGCCCCACAAACTCGTGAAATGTGAAGATCGCCGACGTCGGGAACCCAGGAAGAATGACCACCGCCTTACCAGCACTGGCTGCCAGGCAGATGGGCTTGCCCGGTTTCAGGGCCACACCGTGAGCCACGATGCCCGGATCACTCAGTTCACTGACCGCGCGATAGGACAGGTCACCACCTCCCTTGCTGGTGCCGCCAGATAACAACACCATGTCACAAGAATCCAAGGCCTCGGCCAGGTGGCGCCGCAGAGACTCGATCCTGTCCCGCACGATGGGAAATACCACCGGATCACCACCAAGCTCGCGCACCGCATCGGCGATGATTCGGGCATTGGAGTCGTATACCTTGCCTGGCTGCATTGGTTGACCCGGTTCAATGATTTCGTCACCGGTAGAAATCACACCCACTCGAGGCCGTCGCCAAACCGATACCGCTGCGGCACCGACCGCTGCCAGCACCCCGGTCTCCCGACTGGTCAGGGCCTGACCATGGCGTAAAACGGTTTCGCCGGCGGCGATATCCGTGCCTGCAAACGCGACACCGAAACCTGGCGTTACGGCCCGGCGGATCAGCAACCGATTGGCATCGGGTTCAGGTTCTGTGTGTTCGACCATGACCA
This sequence comes from Phycisphaerae bacterium, assembly GCA_963581115.1. GTDB lineage: Bacteria > Planctomycetota > Phycisphaerae > Phycisphaerales > Phycisphaeraceae > CAUZOD01. The sequence goes on from CAUZOD010000035.1 coordinate 6,533, forward strand.
CGGCATCAGCGCCGCGTGGCAGCATCCCCCCGGTCGAAATCGCCGCCGCGGTACCCGATTGCACTTCGCAGGAAGGGACCACCGATGCCGCGATCACCTCGTCCAGTAATCGCAGTGGCCGTGGCGATTCTTCCTGGGCCCCGAACGTATCAGCGGCGCGCACCGCGAACCCGTCAAAATTGGACCGGTCATATGAAGGGACATCCACGGGCGCCATCACGTCCTGGGCCAATACCCGCCCCAAGGCCTGATCCAGCGAAACCGTTTCCTTGCCAACTGGATCCAACCGGATGGCCGCAAGAAACCGGTCCTCGGCTACGTCACGATCAATGACCTCGAGAAATTGTTGCTGATCTATAGAACGCATCAACAGGCATCACCTGGAACCAAAAAGGTCAAGTCAAAAAAACAAGCAAGCAAACCCTCCCGTCAGTCATACAGGTAGACCTTTACCTCCGCGCCTACCGGGTGGCCTTCACTGTCGGCTGACACCACGACGAATCCGTCAGAACGCGTAGTTGAACTGAGGATCGAGGCTCCGCTGATCGCCAGTGGCTCAGCCCGACCATCTCGAATCACGACTCGAGCATAGTCAACCCGACCAACGACCGAGACCAGCTTTCTGGCCAAGGGACAATAAATCATCCGGTAAGGCCAATCAGCACTGCGACCGCCAAGTACGCGGATGGCTCGACCGGCAAAGAAGTCATAGGCGCACAGGCAGGAAACCGGATTTCCCGGTAGCAAGAAGACCAGTCGATTATCAAGCCGGCCCATGCCCGCCGGGCTGCTGGGCCGCATCGCAACCCCGTGGATCGCCAATTCACCGTGGCGGGCCAGCAGCACAGGCACATGGTCCTCAGGGCCCACGCTAGAACCGCCAGAGACAAGCACCACGTCTGCATCATCGCGCAAGGCCGCTAGGATTAACTCCTGCTTATCCGCAATGATGCCCGGATTGTGCACGAGTCCGCCATCACGGGCGACCAACCCCCCCAACATCGGTCCGTTGGCATCGGAGATCCGGTAACCGCTGGGCATCGAGCCGGCTGGCAGCAGTTCATTGCCGGTGACCAGTAACCGGACCTGCGGCTGACGCACGGCCTGCACCTGGCTCACGCCAATTGAGGAGAGCACCCCCAGATCCTGCGGGCGCAATCGCCGACCACGCTCAAACACCACCGTCCCAGCAGCGACATCCTCCCCTGGTTGGCCCACATGCTTACCGGGACTGACTTCGCCCTGAGCAGCCAGATGCTCCTGATCAGCCTCGACCTGCTCCACTGGCAAGACGGCGTCTGCCCCCTCCGGCATCGGTGCTCCAGTTGCAATGCGTACCGCTTGGCCGGGGCCGACCTGCCCGGAAAAGGCCTCTGCCGGTCCGGCCCGACCGACAATGGTCAGTTCTAACCGGTTATACGCTGAAGCACCCTGCGTATCGGCAGCCCGGACGGCAAAACCATCCATCATTGACCGGGCAAACCCGGGTACCGCCACCTCACTATGTATGTCCTGGCCGAGCACCCGCCCCACGGCCACGTCTAGCCCCACCGCTTGGCTGGCTAGCGGTGCCAGTTGGTCGTCGAGCCAATTCAGCGCATCGGTCAGTGTGTGGCGGCGGGCGAAGCCACGCATCCGGACATCGGACGACCCCTCAACTGGCACAGGTTCCGTAGTCATGCGAATTCTATTTCCGTTTGCAAGGAGGCTGTATGCTATATTGGCCTAACTAGATTTCAAGCCGATCGCGCGATGTGCCCGGATCGGCAACATGGCCCAGATAATGAGCCCGTGCCAACCGGCATGGGACGGTTCCTATCGTGTCCTGAAGCCTCACCCTACTGGCGTTCGGAGACCGCAATGACCAAATCGCTCAAGATCGTACCGGATAAGTGCACCGGGTGCATGCAGTGTGAACTGGCCTGTTCCTGGGTACAGACCGGCACATTTGCGCCCTCGCAGAGCATGATCCGAGTCAACGTGTTCGATGAAGAAGCTAGCTTCGCGCCCTATACCTGCGTGCAGTGCGATGAGGCCTGGTGCATGAATGCATGCCCAGTCAATGCCATCACCATCGATCCCCAAAGCGGAGCCAAGGTAGTTCTGGAACCGCTGTGCATCGGCTGCCATCTTTGTACGATCGCTTGTCCGTTCGGTGCGATCTACACATTGCCGCAATCAGGCAAGGCCGGAAAGTGCGATCTGTGCGGCGGCGAACCGGCTTGCCAGAAGGCCTGCCCCACTGACGCGATAGAATTCAAAGAGCTACAAGATTCCGACGAGTGGTTCGGGCCATGGGCCGATCGCGTGGATCACCGCTATCGAGAAGCTGAGGATTGACCCGTGAACAGAATTGAATCATCGCTGCCGCGCACCGGAGCCGGTATATGCGGCAGCTACTCACACCGAGCCCCGCGGCGTCCAGGAGATAGCTTATGAGTGGCTGGACCGGAAAACTACTGCGAGTCGATCTGTCATCGGGCACCCACCGTATCGAAGACATCCGCACCGACTGGCTCAAACAGTACATCGGTGGGCGTGGGCTGGCGGCACGGTACCTCTACGAGGAGATGGATCCCCGGGCTGATCCACTTGGACCAGAGAACAAGCTGATCTTCGCCACCGGCCCGCTGACCGGGACCCCTACCCCATGTGGCTCTCGCTACATGGTGGTCACCAAGGGCGCCCTGACCAATGCCATCACCACCTCCAACTCCGGCGGCCACTGGGGTCCGGAACTCAAGTTCGCCGGCTATGACATGGTGATCCTGGAGGGTCGGGCCCCCAAACCGAGTTACCTGCTGGTCTACGACGATCGTGTAGAACTGCGCGACGCCGCCACCCTGTGGGGCAAGGGCGTCTGGAAAACCGAAGACGGACTTCGTGAACAACTGGGCATCCCCAACCTGCGCGTCTCCTGTATCGGACAGGCCGGTGAGAACCTAGTGCGCTTCGCGTGCATCATGAACGACAAGCATCGGGCTGCCGGGCGCAGTGGTGTCGGTGCGGTGATGGGGTCAAAGAATCTCAAGGCGATTGCCGTCCGTGGGACCGGAGGGGTCCAGATCGCCGATCCCCCCGCCTTCATGGACGCGCTCTGGAAGCTTCGCAATGCTATGTCCGCCAGCGAGTCACGCCAGGACCTCTCGGAACTGGGTACCGCACCCACCATCGACTTCACCAATTCCTTTGGGGGGCTGCCAACCCGCAACTTTGAATCGGGGCAGTTCGAGGGATATGAAAATCTCAACGGCAATGCGATCAAGGACACCCGCTTGGTCGCGAATAAGGCCTGTTTCGCCTGCGACATCGCCTGTGGGCGGGTATGCCGACTCGGTGATTCGGCTGACAAGTTCATGGTCAATACGCATCCGCGTAACTGGCGTACAGCCGGCGAAGGCCCGGAGTACGAATCGGCCTGGGCACTGGGTGCCGATACCGGGGTCAGTGACTTGGACGCGGTCCTCAAGGCCAATTGGCTGTGCAACGACCTGGGCATGGATCCGATCTCCATGGGCGCTACCCTGGCCGCAGCGATGGAACTCTACCAGCGCGGGGTGATCGGCGATGAAGATGTGGAAATGCCACTGAATTTTGGATCCGCCGAAGCCTTGGTACGCATGACCGAGGCCACCGCATACCGTGAGGGATTCGGTGATGTCATGGCCGAAGGATCCAAGCGAATGGGTGACAAATTGGAACACCCCGAAGTATTCATGGGCAGCAAGGGTCAGGAATTCCCTGCGTATGACCCTCGGGGATTCCAGGGCATGGGCGTGGCCTATGCCACCTGCAATCGTGGCGCCTGCCACCTGCGGGCCTGGACCCCGGGCGTGGAAACCTCCGAAATGAGCCCCCATACCACCGAAGGTAAGAGTGAATGGGTCGTGCACGAACAGGACCGCACCACGGCACACGATAACACCGGCGTATGCCTGTTCACCAGTATGGCCGCGGGACCGCTCGAAACGCTCGTGCCTTGCACCGCTGCCGCAACCGGTATCGATTACACCTTGGACGAATTCATCAAGATCGGCGAGCGAACATGGAACCTCGAGCGACTCTGGAACCTCAAGGCCGGGTTTACCGCGGCTGACGACACCTTACCCAAGCGGCTACTCGAAGAGGGACACGCCGATGGACCGGCTGCCGGTGTCACCGTTGATCTCCAAGCCATGCTGCCGGTGTACTATCGCGAACGCAACTGGTCGCCCGAGGGAATCCCATCGCAGCAGAAACTGCTCGAACTGGGTCTGGCGTCGCTGCAATAGGGACTGAACATGCCCACACATCATGCAATCATCGGGGGTGGACCCGCTGCCACCAATGCCATTGAAACCATTCGCCAGTTCGATGGTGGTCAAGGGCAAATCACGCTGATCAGCGACGAACCGGCTCATGCCCGCATGGCCTTGCCGTACTGGCTCTCCGGCGAGATTTCACGCGAACACACCATGACCGGTGACGCTGCGTACTTTGAAAAACTTCAGGTGCAAACGCGGATCGGTACCCAGGTGACCAAGATCGACCCTGCAGCCAACAAGCTGAGCCTATCCGATGGTAATGAACTGGACTTCGACACATTACTGATCGCCACCGGCTCAAGCCCCGTGGGCCTGCCCGTGCCAGGCAGTGACTTGCCCGGTGTCGGACCGCTGTGGACACTTGCCCACACCGAAATGGCTCTGCAGACAGTCGAACAGAGGGCAAACCCGCGAGCGGTAATGATCGGTTCCGGGTTTATCGGTTTCATCATGCTCAATGCCATGCACAAGCGCCACTGGCAACTGGCGGTGGTCGAGCGCGAATCGCATGTGCTCCCACGCATGCTCAATCCCGACGCCGCAACCATCGTTGAGCGATGGCTCGGTGAAAAAGGTGTTGACCTGCACTGTGGCACCACTGTCAGACGTATTACCGAATCCCAAGGTGCCAAAGCGGTCGAGTTGGTCGATGGCACCACCCTCGAGGCTGACCTGGTCATCATCGCCACCGGAGTCCATCCCAACGTCGCACTGGCCACAGCCTGTGGCATCAGGGCAACCGAGGGTGCCGACGGTGGGATCGAAGTCAATGACCGGATGCAGACAAACTTCCCGTACATCTACGCCGGTGGCGATGTGGCCCGGGGCCCGGCCCTGTACAGCGACCAGTTGCAGTTACACGCAATCCAACCAACAGCAGTTGATCACGGTCGCGTGGCAGGCGCCAACATGGCTGGACAGGACGTGCGATATCCCGGCAGCCTCGCCATGAACATCTTGGATACCTGCGGCCTGCAATGTGCCAGTTTCGGCAACTGGTCCGATCCCAGCGCCGAGCCGATGAACATCTGTAACGCTGATGGCTACGTCTTTCGCTCGTTGCTTTGGACAGAGGATCAAATCACTGGTGCGGTCTTCCTGGGCCGGGCCAATGATATGGGCATGCTCACCGATGTCGGCATGATCAAGGGCATCATGCAAACGCAGACTGCCCTGGGCCCGTGGAAGCAGTTCCTGTCCCGCAACCCGTTTGACATCCGTCGACCATACATAGCGAGTGGCGTGGCCCAAAAGCTTGTAAGCCGAACCCTGTTGGGCCGACCCTCCCCACCGCGGCAATACCACTTCGGTGGTGTTCCGGCAACACCGCCTAATCGGCAGGCTCATGCACTCTACGTAGGTGGAAAGGGCGATTGATGCAGATCCGTGTCACGCTGATGGGCGTCTTCAAGAAGAACACGCCCGAAGGCGATTGCCTAACATTGTCCGACGGTGCGACGATTCGTAACGCCCTGCATGAACTCGACCTGCCCACCGAACGCGTTCACGCGGTACTGGTCAATGGACAGTTCGACCGTGATCTTGATCGCCAGTTGAACCCCGATGATGCACTGACCGTTCTGGCACCAGTGGGTGGTGGCTAGTGTAGATATCAGGGGCTGTTTCCCGCGATAAGCCTGCATCCGGTATGACAAGACGGCAATCGCATCAGGAGGCCAGGCAACGGCAACGGAGCCTTCCGAACAGGCGAATGCTCACCCCGCGGAGTTTGTTATGAACTCAATCAGCCCAATGTTGCGTATCGCCTTCGCCGCCGCGTGGCTGGGAACATTGATCTCTACTACCGGCTGCCGTGATACTGACCGTGCTACCGTGCCAGTTTCCCGCAATGTAGTTCTGCGCCTGGCGGTCACGACGAGCACCCGAGACTCTGGCCTGACCAATGTACTTCTCCCGGCCTTTGAAGAGCAGCACAATGCCCGTGTCGATCTGATCGCGGTCGGCACCGGCCAGGCGATTCGGCTGGCCGAAGCCGGTGAAGTGGACGTGATCCTGGTCCACGCGCCCGAATCTGAACGGCGATTCATGGCAGCCGGTCATGGCTCCCGCCATGAACCGATCATGCAGAATAGTTTCGAACTGATCGGCCCGGCCGACGACCCGGCCCGGATCCATGGACTGGCGGCCACCGACGCGCTTAAGCAGATCTCGTCCAACAACCAGCGGTTTGTTTCTCGCGGCGATGACAGTGGCACGCACAAACAGGAATTGGCGATGTGGGCCGCAGTTGGCGGGCCACCCAAGACGGCTCAATACATCGAAGCCGGCCGCGGAATGGGTGCCACCCTGATCATGGCCCACCAGATGGAAGCCTACACGCTGACCGACCGAGGCACACGATTGGCCATCGGCGACAGGATCGACCTGGTGCCACTGATAACGTCTGGCAAAAAACTACTAAACCGATACGCCGCCATGGCCGTCCACCCCGGAAAAAACGATCAGATTAATGGCGAGTTGGCTGATCGCTTTCTGGACTTTCTGATTTCAGCCGAAGCGCAGAAAATCATTGGGGAATTCTCCATTGCCGGCAAGACGTTGTTTGAACCGTTGCGGTTAAAGAACTCGTAACGATAGAGAGGATTTCCCAGTCGGCTATTCGTCTGATTCGTTAGGCAAACAAAGAGATCAAAACAGGAGGCGAAGAGGCCGAAAAGTCAAGAAGAAATATCGGTCTCCGCAATCTCCTGTTGAAATTCAGAATGAAGAAAACAAACTGGATATGGCTGCCGGGACCTCAGAGTAAAGCCGGGTTCTCTCTGGCTTTTCTGCTCGCTCCCACCAAGGTAACGGCTTCCAGCGCGACGGCGCCTACCAGCCTGATACCCTGATCACCGAGCCTCTGCCCAAAAATAGAAGTCCCCAGTCCCAACACCGCAACCTGTTTGCCACCTCTACGATAAAGATATGATAGAACCCATGTTCGCTGACCCGGCGGGAAATACCAAGGAAATTAGATGCAGTTAATCTGGGATGGATGTGTTGAGGCCATCCATTTGATCTTTTCCCTAGACCGGCTGGTTTTCGCCGCGGCGATCCGATCATTGTGGATCTCCACACTGGCGATTGCCTTGGCCAGCGTGGTCGGGCTGCCCATGGGAATTCTCCTCGCTCGCGTCCCTTTCTTTGGCAGAAGCATTCTCGTCTGGGGATTCCGGGCCGGTATGGCCCTGCCCACGGTGTTCCTGGGCCTGACCTGCTACGCAATGTTCTCAAGGCAAGGGCCGCTGGGACCGCTGCAACTGCTCTATACACCCTGGGCCATCGTGGCCGGAGAATTCATCCTGGCAACGCCGATCATCATTTCCATTACCCACGGCGCGATCAAAGCCCTGGATCGTCGTGTCGGGGAAACCGCTTTGACTCTGGGCGCCGGTGCCCTGCGCCGCTCATGGACTTATGTCGGTGAAGCAAGAATCGGCCTGATCCTGGCCGTGCTGACTGCCTTTGCCCGCTGCGTGACTGAGTTGGGCATCGCAATGATGGTCGGTGGCAATATCAAGGGCCGCACACGTACGCTGGCCACTGCAACTGCCCTGGAGACATCCAGCGGCCAATTCGACCGCGGCATGGCCATGGGGCTCATTCTGCTTCTGGTCGCCCTATTGGCCATGATCGCAATCGTGACGTTCGGGCGGGAGAAATAGATTACATTCCTGATTTGTAATACAAGATTCTTGATTTGGAACTGGAACCAAATATCACAGGCTGGCACCGGACGCAGATCGAGTAGAACATGAACCTTGAATCGTAAAACGGCATGATTACAGGACTGGGCGGCCGCCATCTTGCGCACAATCTCCAAATCCAACACCAGCACGCAGTGCACCAAATGTCGCTGATCAACATCGACAATCTGAAGGTCACCCGCAACAACACCACAATCTGTGCGGTTGCAAAGCTATCGATAGAGCCCGGCGAACGGATCGGGGTCTTGGGAACCAACGGATCGGGCAAGACAACGCTGCTGCGCGTATTGGCCGGACTTGAAACCACGTACAACGGGAATTGCAACATCACCGTCACGCGCGATCAGCGTGTCTATGTTGACCAGCGAGTCTTCCTGTTTCGTGGAACGGTTCTGTCCAACGCCACCTACGGCTTGCGGGCACGTGGCGTGCATCGCCGAAGCGCCCGGCACCGCGGTCTGGAGTTGCTTGAAGCGTTTGCGATACGCGATCTGGCCGACACTTCAGTGGATCGACTGTCCAGCGGCGAACGCCGCCGCACCGCCCTGGCTCGTGCCATCGCAATCCGGCCCCAGGTCCTGCTCCTGGATGAGCCGCTCGCTGAGATGGATTTGTTGGGTGCCGATTGCCTAGGCCGCATATTTGATGAACTGGCAGGCACCACCATTCTGATCAGTTCACCAATATCTCTACCTGACCGTTTCGTCAACCGCACCTATCGCTTCGACGACCGACCAGCACTCCGCAACCACTAATCCAATGGCGACAATCTTCTCTACAGACTAATCGAACCACTGCAAGTGGATTTACGACGCAAGTTGCACCACCTGTACTTTGCACGTAAACCCTCTACAAACTAAACTAAATAGTTCTCAAAAGAAAAAACAACAAGATCGTCCACAGTCACACTTCTGTCCGATCCAACCACCAAATGCCGACTCGTTATCAATGGTGACGGCTCCAAGATGAAAGAGACCTATGTCACGGTTCTTCACTGCAATCGGCACACCGCTGACAGACGATGATTCCTTGCATATCGAGGGGCTTGAGAAACAAGTCGACAACCAGCGAGCCGCTGGCATTGAAGGCCTGCTGGTCGCCGGATCCATGGGGCTCTGCCAGCTACAATCCGATGCCACGTGGCTTGATCTGATCGAGCACACCCTGCGCGCCAGTCACGGTGATTTCGAGGTGCTGATCGGGGTAGGAGACACCAGCTTTCCCCGTACACGTGATCGTATCAACTTGATCAATCACCACAGTGGCATTGACGGCGTGGTCATACTCACACCCTACCTATACCGGTATCGCGATGAGGAACTGGTCGACTATTACACTGCACTGGCTGACCTGGCACGGTCACCATTATTCCTTTATGACCTGCCACAGTTGGTCGGATATACCCTATCAGACAATGTGCTCATGCAGGTTGCACGCCACCCCAACATAGCCGGAGTCAAGTGCTCCGGAGACTACGAGCGTACGCGTCACCTGATGGATACGATAGGAGGCGACTTCCGATTCATCGTGGCCCAAGCGGATCAGATCGATCGCCTCACGCGCGACGGCGTCGCCGAACAGCTTGACGGCATCTTCTCAATCGCCCCGCACTGGGTTAAGGCTATCGGGTCCGCGGCACAGCGGAATGAAGACAAGACCGCTGCCACAATCCAGAAAAAACTAACCGCCGCGCGAGACAAGATGATTGATCTTGGCATCTGGGCTAGTTTCACGACCGTAATGAACGCGATTGGCATCCCCGGACGGTTCGCTCCGCGACCCTATCGAATGCTAAGTGAGGCTCAGCAACACGAGTTGCTGGCCTTTGATCCGATTGCCGAACTGCTCCGCGGAAAGAATCCTGACACCCTATAGGTCGCACGCTTCGCAAACCCGAATGCCAAAGGGGAATCGAGTTGGTGGTCATAAATACGCCTTCCGCACAAAATGGCCCAAGCCATCCTTCCAAATCCTGCCGAGTACTTTCCTTTTGAACAGGGGACT
>CAUZOD010000036.1:0-16119 GCA_963581115.1 Phycisphaerae bacterium
CTGGTGTGTCCTCGAAGCGGAACATATCAAACAGCGGTGACCGGATGCTGAGAGTTTCATAACTTAGTTCATCTAAGTCACCGGCGTACCACCATTCCACCGTGATGGGAATACGCTGCCCGATGTAGTAGGGGCCTGGCGGCATCGCGATTGCTACGTGCATGTTCGGGTCCAGTACTACTTCGTTGAAATGCACCGCCAAGGTCTGCGTCTTTGCTGTCTCCTTGCCCTGTTCTACCGAAAATGGGCCGATTTTGAAGGCTCCATCGCTGTCAGCCAGCGCGATGTAGAGAAAGGTATATGAATTTCCCGAGCGTTGTACGCGGCCGTTAATCTGGATGCTGAAGCTTCGACTGCTAGGTCGTTGTCCGAGAGATTTAAGTACCAATCCGGGTGGTGGGTCCGGCGGCGTGCATGAGGGAACTGTGTCCGCCCTGAAACCCTCGGCAGTGATCTCAATGGTCATGGGTATACCCACGTGGTGCGGTCCGCGATCGATGGCAATGCGGACTTGCTGCCCTTCGGCGGTGCTCGGCATCGCCCACTGTGTGGCGCAGACCAAGACCATAGTTAGCAGTGAAATGATCCGATCGCATGTTCGGGGCCAAGTGGAGGAGGAGATACCCGGGTTTGTGTGCCCGGTCGGGCAGGCAGACACAAGGGGTTTCTGATTTTGCCACAAACGGTGCGCCACCGCTACCAATCCTTTTCTACGGGCGTGTATCCTGCCGTGTGCTGCTGCCGTTGTTGCTGACGTTGAGCGTCTCGATCACGCACTGCTTGTAGCAGGCGACTCATGGAACCTTGGTCACCGTTATTCTCCCGTTCCTGATTATCCGAATTGGCATGTTGCGGCTCCTGTTGCTGGTCACGATCATCGGATCCTGGTTTATTCTGTTGCGAGTCAGGGGGTGGGTTTAGAAGTTTCAGTGCTTCGGCGAGTCGTTCAACTGCTTGTTTCTGGGCATTCTGGACGGAATCTTCCTCAAGAGGTGAGGCTATCAGGGCGTCAGCGGCGGTGGTCATGGCCTCTGCCGCGAGCAGCACCACGTCGGCGGCTTGCCCGAGCCGAGCTGCTTGTTCGGCTGCCACAGCGGTCGGATCATTTGTAGTGCCCGGCGGTGTCTTTGGGTTCGGGGATTGCACCGGCGAGGGTTGTTCTGATTGTGCCTGCAGTGATATAGCAATTTGCCGAGTCGTATCAAGTAGGGTGCGCTGTTGTGCCCCCATCGCTGCAAGATGTTGGGGATGCGTGTCTTCTTTGTGGGTCGCCATGATGTGGCGTGTGTCGTCGGCCAGTGATATCTCCCGACGAAGCGTTTCCCGTAAGTGTTCCACGATCGAGAAGAAAAGTCTCCGTAGTGCCTCGACTTGGCCAACGCTCAGCGTTGCCCCGTCATGCAGCGAGGTGATATCGTCCGGTGATGCGGCCTCCGATTCAAATCTTGCAATCACCTGCTTGACACCCTTGAAGGTCTGCATGGTAGAGGCAAGAAGTGTTCCGGCGGCTTCGAGTTGTTGCTTGCGATTGGCATCGCTGCTTTGCTCACCATCCATGTTGTTATCCGGCGTTGGCTCGGGTTTCTCACCCGTAGTCAACGTGGCCAGTTCTCGCTGTAGCATGGTGTCCAGCCGTTTTCCGCGAGAAATGTTTTCCTGCTGCCAGTGAGACAGCATGGGTGCTGCTTCGCGGATATCGTCGACAGATGCCATCGTGTCCGCTGTGACCGTGTTCTGAATCTGTTGTTCATCCCGATAGATCGTTTCGATAATCCCGCGAATATCAAGGAACAATTCATGGGCTTGGATGATTTTTTCGGTACCTTGAGCAGTGGCGGTATAGCTGTTGCGGTTCTGATTGTTGAGGATTGATTCCTCTGCCGCGGCGAAAAATTTCGAGGCGGATTCAACAACTGGCAACGCAGTCTCCAGAGTTTGTATGAGGTCGGTATTCGGGTCGTGGTTTGCTGGTGTTGCTTTATTTTGGTTTCCAGAGTCGGATTGTATGCCGGAAATACTGGACCGAATCCGGGCCGAAATCTCTTCAGTACGCTGGTATATGGTCTGTAGTGAGTCGGCAAGGTAGTGGTTGGTCAGCCATGTTGGTGGTGTAAATCTGTCAGCGGTCGGATCCACGGATAGATTGCCTATCTCACTTGTCATGTCGACATGTTGTGTCAATTCAATGGCATCGGTGACAACGGCGCCAATAATTTCGACAACATTTCGGAGCTGATCACGGCTGCGTTTTAATTCGCCGAGCGCCATTTCAGATCGCCGATAGGCGCGTTTGATCTGTCGGCCACGGAGATCTCGTCGCGTCTGTCCGACGCGCTGGGATGCCTTGAAGAGGATATCAGCGGCAGCGATCAACTGGGAATTGCGAAGTGATTGCTCGGGAGTGCGATTGCTATCTTCAATGTTATTGATCGATTCAATTCGTCCTCGAATGTGTTTGGTGACTTCGTCGATCAAGCTCAGCACTGCTCTCTGATTTACTTCCAGTGCTTGACATGCGCGGCGCACCGTTTCGTTCTGTGCCTCCAGTGGATGATTTCCAGATTCACCTGAGGCTTCTCGCAGGGCGCCTGCCATCTGGCGTTGTGCAGCCACGAGGCCATCGAGTTTCACCTCGATCGTGTCATCATCTTCCTGCCGTAGTGCATCAGCGAGAGCCATCGCACGCCGAGCAACGATTTCAAGGTTTTCGCGGGGGTGTGTTGCTTCCGGGTCTAACTGTGATGCATCGCGAAACCAGCCTTCAGCGGCATGGAGGTGCTTCAGGGCTTCTTGGGGATCACTGTCTAGTTTTTCATCGGCACGCCGGACCTCCACCCACCCGAGGTTGTAAGTGGACTGCAATCTCACCATGGCATCCGTGCTTGCGTGACGATTTGCCAGTGAGAACGCAGATTCAGCCGCATCAAACTTGTCGCTATTCAACGATTTGACGCCTTGGTTGTAGGCATCCCGGGAGTTTGGAATTGGTGCTGAAGGATCGGTTTCTGGTGAATCAACTTCTGACACTACGGTCTTGGGCGCAGGCGTTTGATCTATGGTCGCCCGTGCGGTGGGCAACGGGGCCAGGAGCAAGGACGCGGTGATCAGGGCACCACCAGACCCGTTTCTTTCTGATCTGCCCCGGGGGCGCATCACGAAGAGGGCGGCAAGCAGAAAGAAGATGGAGCCCAGCAAGGGCCATTGGTATCGTTCCTGCTGGACGATTCTGTGATGATCATCCAGTGTTCCTCGCGTCAGGGGCGAGATGTGCGCGTCATAGATTTCTTCAAGATTAAGTACACCCGTACCAGCTGGGATGTACACACCATCTGTGACCAGAGCAATATCGCGCAGTACCTTGCCGGCAAGTCGGGTGATGACAGGCTTACCTTCCCCGTCCATGAGGGTTGTTTTTGCGCCAGTCTTCGGGTCGGTGATCACGATTTGGCTTCCTGCTTCATCACCAAAGCCAATGCAGATGATGCGCACGCCCTGTTCACTGGCTTCTTTTGCCGCATCGATCACAAACGAGTCGTGATGATCACCATCCGTGATGAGAATGATGGCACGGGAAAGATCGGTTCGCCCTCGAAATCCCGCGATAGCCTTTCGAATGGGTGATTCTAGATCCGTGCCGCCTCGGGGTACGCTTTGTGGGCCGGCTGACTGAATTACTGTCCGGAGGAAACCGAAGTCCGATGTGAGTGGGCAGAGAACTGTCGCCTTGCCGGCAAATGCGATCAGGCCGACATGGTCCTTGTCAATGTAAGAAAGTAGGTCGAGTAGTTCTACCTTAGCTCGTTCAAGGCGGTTTGGTGCAACGTCCTCAGCTAGCATTGAACGCGAGACGTCCAAGCAGACCATCAGGCGGGCACCTACACGCGGGGTGTTTATTTCATGGAAACCGGATTGGGGCCGCATTAACGCAGCGATCAGCATCATGGCAGCGGCAGTAAGCAGGATGGTCCGCCACGTCCGGCGGACCGATGTCGGCCGATGCACGAGGCGGTCGTGCATGACCGTTGCAAGAAATCGTTCCAGCCCACGGTTGCCACGGTAATCCAGCCACAGCAACAGGCCCGTGTTTGCAAGGACTCCCCACATGAGGTGGATCCATTGGGGGTCGGAGAAACGCCAATCAGTCACGGCAACCTCCGGAGCATCGTATTGCCAAGCAAGGCGCTACAGGTCATGCAACCCAGCGCTACCCAAGCGAAGGCAGGGTACCATTCGTGGTACTCCAAATAATGAAGTTCGGTGATCTCAGTTCGTTCAAGCTGGTCAATCCGGCGATAGATACTTGCAAGGTTTTCGGCATCGGTGGCCCGGAAGTAGAGACCACCGGTCTCCTTTGCAATCATGCGCAAGGTCTTTTCATCGATATTAACTTCAGCTCGGACAAGCACCGTTCGTCCCCGGCGGTCTTGTGCCGGCATCGGAGCCACCCCTTTCGTACCGGCTCCAATGCAGTAGACCTTGACATTTTGCGCTGCCGCAAGTTGGGCGGCTTGCTTGGGTGTAATGTCACCGATATTGTTCTGGCCGTCGGTTAGCAGGATGGCTACCTTGGACCGTGCTGGATGTTCGCGCAGTCGTTCGACAGCAAGTGCCAAGCCCTCTCCGAGGGCGGTGCCATCTTCATTGCGGTCTGTGACAATATGCAGGTCCGATACGATACCGGCAAGATTCCCGTGATCCAGTGTCAGTGGGCAGAGGCCATCGGCATAACGGGCAAAGGCCACCAGTCCAACCGCGTCATCAGTTCGACCATTACCGTTGACGGACACTTCTGCCGGTGAATCCAAATCGGCCCCCAGGACGAATTCGTTAAACAGTGTTTGAACCACATCAAGTCGGTTGATGTTACGGTTGTCGGGTACCAGGTCACGAGCATCCATTGATGAAGATCGGTCGGCCACCATCATGATTGCAATACCTTCACGGTGCACGCGTGTCTCTTCATCGCCAGTGCGAGGCCCAGCCAGTGCCACAACCATGGCTGTCAGGGCCAGGACCATCAACACAAGAGGTAACGCGGCTAGTCGTGATCGCAATGTCTGGGGCAGCCCGACAATTAGGTCCAGTGTGGAGTAGGTGACGAACGATTCGGCACGGCGCACCGTCAGTGTCAGGAGTAGCGGCAGCAGGAGCAGGCCTACAAGCAACCAGGGATCACGAAATTCAAAATCAAGCACGCATTACCTCTGGTTTTCCTCTGCCGGGTGGCGTGGTTTCGAATATTTTCCTGGGTGGATCGTGGGGATCGAGCATCGGCGCGTCATGTCGGGTTTCTTCAAGAAATCTCCTTGCTGCATTGACCGACACGATAATGTCCTCTTCGGCAGGAATGAAGTTGGCAAATTTCACTAGATCGGCACGGCGAAGAAAATCGAAAAGTAATGTCTGGTGATCTGATGTCAGATCAGGTGATCGGCTCATGACGACTAGGAACTCTTCAGTCGTTGATTCCGGTGCCCGCAGTTCAAACCGGTTCTCCACATACCATCGCACTATTGCCGAAAGTTCTACGAAGAAGATATCGATCTGGTCGGTTTTCGCATATGGCAACGTTGTGAGGCGATCTAGTCGTGTCAGGGCCAGGTCATAAGCACTACGGCGTCGTGCCCGCTGCCGCACTTTGAGCCACAGGGGCCAAGATATCGCCATGACAACAGTGGTGGCAATGAGGGCACCAACGAACCAGGACCATTCCGTTGTGACTGGAGTGGCAAGGGGCGGCAGAGTAGCAAACGGACTGTGCAGATCAGTATCAGCCTTGTCCGGGATGACTGAGGTCACTTTGAATTCAAGTCGTTCAGTTAACAGTTCATAGGCGTCTAATCCCTCCGGAGCCGGGTCCATACCGGGTCGCCGGTCCACAAACTCAATCATGATCGGTGGGATGCTCTGGGTACCTGATCGTGGTGGTTCAAGTTGATAGACCTGCTCCATTACTGTTTGGCCTTCAGCATTCACCTGTTCCTGCTGAGTGAAGTCAAGAATGTTGAACCGGTCAAGGGCCTCACCAAAGTCGGGCATCAACAGTTCCACTTCCTTCTCCGCCGTGGCGCGGAGGGTCAGTGTAAGAGGATCCCCGATGGATGATTTTTCTGGTTCCAGCCGCGCAAGGATTTTGACCGGGCCATGCTGTGACTGTCTTTCCACCACATTACCAAGCACACTGGTCGCGAGCATGCTGGCCCAGAATGCGGTTGCCAGCATCACGGTGGCGCCCCGGGCGTAGACGGGGTTAGGAGTCCAGACGATGTGGCGAGTCACCGTCTCATTCTCCTTTCCCGTTGTCGGAAGAATCGGATGATAGGATCTACAATCGATTCCCCGGTATTAATGCGGATGAAATCAATCCTACTGCTGCGAAAAGTGGATTCGAGATCCTGTATTCTGTTAAAGGCGCGGTGTTCGAAGGATTTTCGAAAGCGACTTGATCCGGTATCAACAAGCGTGCTATGGCCAGTTTCTGGATCCATCAGTGTCACCAGGCCGATGTTTGGAACCTGGTATTCACGCGG
The DNA here is from genome assembly GCA_963581115.1 of Phycisphaerae bacterium. Lineage (GTDB taxonomy): Bacteria > Planctomycetota > Phycisphaerae > Phycisphaerales > Phycisphaeraceae > CAUZOD01. The sequence goes on from CAUZOD010000036.1 coordinate 6,531, forward strand.
ATCGGTGACGTGAACCGCAATGACATCATGCCGACGATTGGCTGTTCGCATGGCCGGTTCGTATCCCGCGTCGAAGAAATCACTGACTACGAAGCAGACAGTTTTGCGTTTGGCGCTGCGCATCAGGAATTCCAGCGCACCACGGATATCGGTGGCCTGGTCGGCAGCCCGTGGGCGCCGCTGCTTGAATCCGAAGCGGCGCACAGGTCGGAACCTGGCATTTGTATTCGATTGTCCGGCACCATGCGCGAGGATTTCCCGGATCACCCGCAGTACATGCTTTTGACCGCGGCGGGGGGGGATGTACTGCTCGATGGCGCCGTGAAAAAGTGTCAAGCCGACCTTGTCATCGTTTTGGATTGCTGAAAAGGCAAGCAGTGCGGCCAGTTCAGCCGTGGCCTCTCGCTTTGAACGCTGGGCAGATCCGAAATTCTGCGACGCAGAGATGTCGATGGCGAGCATAACGGTCAATTGTCGCTCTTCGATGTACCGTTTGACAAAGGGTGCTCCCATTCTCGCGGTGACGTTCCAGTCGATGGTGCGTACGTCATCACCTGGGATGTAGGGGCGCACTTCGTCAAACTCGACGCCTGTGCCCTTGAACACGGAGACATATTCACCGGCCAAGACATCAGCCACCTGGCGGCCAGTGCGGATCTGGATCTGACGAACTCGTTGAATGATATCACGTGCGAGCATTGCGTTCAGGGCACCAAAATGCCGTCAAGGATTTGAGTGATCAGGTCGTCTGATGTCTTACCCTCAGCTTCCGCTTCGTAGGAGACGACTACACGATGCCGCAGCACGTCCATGGCCAGGGTCTTCACGTCGTGGGGGGTTACGTAGTTGCGGCCTTGCAGCAGTGCGTGTGCCTTGGAGGCCTTCATCAGGCTAATCGATGCGCGTGGACTGGCGCCCACTTCGATCAGTTCCTGCAGGTCTGCGAGGTTTGCGGCCTCGGGTTCTCTTGTCGCACGCACGATGTCAACGATGTAGTTTCGTACCTTGTCATCGGCAAAGACGTCGGTGAGAAGGGCCCTGGCTTCAAGAATCTCCGAAGGATTTGTAACTTTCGAGATCTCTGGGCTCTGTGTATCCGCTTGACTGTGGCTACTTCGGGCCATGCGGTCGACGATCTTTCGCTCTTCATCCCGGCTGGGGTAGCCAATCTTGATCTTCAGCATGAAGCGATCAACCTGAGCTTCAGGTAGTGGATAAGTGCCTTCCTGTTCAATGGGGTTCTGGGTCGCGAGGACAAGAAAAGGTTCGTTGAGCATGTAGGTCTGGCCACCGATCGTTACTTGCCGTTCCTGCATGGCCTCCAGCAGGGCGGCTTGGACCTTAGCGGGCGCTCGGTTGATTTCGTCTGCCAGGACGAGGTTCGAAAAGATCGGCCCTTTTTTGACGCTGTAGGTTGCATCACCGGGGTTGAAGATTTCTGTACCAACCACGTCGGCGGGAAGCATGTCGGGTGTGAACTGGATGCGAGAGAAGTTCGTATCGATACTTTGTGCCAGGAGACGTACCGTCAGTGTCTTGGCGAGGCCGGGCACACCTTCGAGCAAGACATGGCCCCCGGCGAGCATACCGATGAGCAGACGCGTCACCATGGCCTCTTGCCCCACCAGCACGCGACCAATCTCATCAACCATTTTGTCTGCGAGGCGCGCAAACCCTGCGAGGCGATCATCCATTCGCTCCTCTTTGTGAGCCAAGTCCTTTTGCACAGACACAGTCATACATATCTCCTTAATTTTAAATCATTTATCACAATCAACCCAGGGAAGGCGGTGGCTCGGAACAGAAGCTTACAGTGCATTATCATGATCGCAATAAGGCCGTGTGTAAAGGGACGTTCAGCAGGGGTGACGCCCTTTACCAGAGTTGTCGCTGCCGGCCCAGCCAGTAAGACCACAGCCAGTATGCCATATAGCAGGTGTGCAGCACCGACTGTTCCCATTCACAGCCCGGTGGCAGATGATTGGCCTCGGGAACAGTCAAGGCGCGAAACTTAGTCTGATCCATTTTCCACAGAATATCTGCCGCCACTTCGCCCGCTTCGGCCAAACCGAGCCGATGAGCGATTACGGTAGCGGCGTAGGCAACCTGGACGCTGCCAGCATGTTTACGCCGCCCGCCCCAAGTCAGGAAGGGCAGGTTCAGCGGGTTCTCCAGTTCGGGCATGACCCCGGGCTCGGTCAGAAAAGTGTGGTCTTTCTCGGGGTCGTACCCGATGAACCAATAGTTCATGCCATCTCCGCGGTCCAGTTGTATCAGCACATCGTCATCCCAGAATTTCTGCAATGCTCGCCGCCACAATTCATAGTGTCCGGGGTCGGCATTCCACAAATGATCCACCGCCATGGACTTCATCATCATGGCGTTTTCACTTTGGCGAAAATACATGCCACCATCGTAGGTCTGGCCTTGGCGAAACTGCTCCCGCAGTGTTTCCGACATGCGTATCCCCAGATTTTCCTGTTTGAACAGGCGATTGCGTTCGCGCACAATGCGGTCACTCCCGCAGATCAAACCGGCGATGCCGATCAAGCCCAGGACCAATGGCCCCATGTAATCTTTGAGGTGGTTGGTCGATGGAATATTGAAATAACTGTAACAGTAGTCAATACCGATCCAATATTCGGCCATCTTCTCGGCCATGTGCTGAATTTCGACGCGACGCTTGGCGCTGGCAATTCGGTGATACGCTGCTAGACCGGCCAGAACGAAGATGTACTGGTCTCGACTGATTTCGTTGCTCATACGCAGTCCGTACGGCTTGGGGAAAAACCCTTCTTGCTTCGGCTTACCCAAGTTGTAGATAAAGCGCAGTCCCTCGAAAGTGCGGTTAGCGCTGGCCATTGCTTCGGCTTGGCCCGTAACCTGGTATCGGATCGACTGCGCGGCCAGAAATCCGCCGGTCGTCATTCCCGCGTCTTCGTAGCAGTAGAAGCCCGTCGGCGTGGCATCGGTCAAGTGGTATAGGTCCTCGGGGAAATCTGTATCACGCAGGGGGCGCAGTTCATCCATATGAATGCCCGTGCGCACGATGTGGTGCTGGTCGGCGGCGATGTCAGTCAGCAGCAGTGTGAATTGCTCGGCTCGCTGCTCCAGAGTTTCGGATTCAGTTGTCAAAGTCGTCTACCTATCACGTTGCAGTATCTGAATTCTTGCCATGGTCCTTGGCCTTCCTGAAAACTTTTAATGAAATGAGTGGGAGAAATGGTTCCTGATTTTATTTCCCCAGCACTATTTTTCTTGTAATTCCTTGTTCGTTCTCTGTATGCCTTGCATTTCTAGGATAAGTAATTTGGGCTAGCGGTGTGAGGGCAGGAAGGTTTCTGGCCACTTCGGTTCGTAGTCGCTCTCGAAGAGCCAATTGTAATGATCGGGGATGATATGGGCCCGGTCAGGCCGAATTTTGTTCCGTAGCTTGGGGAAGAAGGCTATCACGTCATCTCGTTGGTTTTTTGGCAACCCACATGGTACGCCAGCGGCAACCCACGATGTTGCTATTGCCTTGCGGGATACAGTGTCGTGGTTTTCCCACGCTGAATGCAGGCCTGCGCTGCAGAGCAGTAGAATCTGTCCGCGGTGCGCAACCGCTGCAGTCGGCACTTGCTTTGCCCAGGGCGTCTCGCCTTATATCCGGGACATGTTCAGGAAAGGAAGCCTCGGTTTCTGAGAGTGGTGCGGGGCGAAGTCCATGCACGCGAGGGAGCATGGACTTTTGCTCCGGTCGGAGGATGCGTCCCCAATGCTCCATGATAGACCGGTGGCTTCCTGGAAGGATGCGCATTGCGCCACGATGCGGAGGGACCTCGTTTAGCCACAACCATAGCTCAGCTCGCCCATATCCGGCGTGGGGTTGCCTCAAAGTCCTCCAGTGTGGCTTGGATGTCCACGTGGCATTCTCTGGCCCACAAGGTCACCGCTATCCATAAATGGTGGTTTGTTAGGCGGTCGCTCGTGGGGGGCCACGCCCCACCACAGATGTACCCTATCTGCTCGCAGCAGATTTTTTGCCACCTCTTCGAGATACGGATGTTGGATTATTTCAATATAGTCCGGATCCTCATGCGCTTTGTCGTAGCCGTTGGTCTTCAATCTATCCCACGCCGCCTCCGCCCTGTTTAGTTGATCGGTGGTGAAAGAACTGTCAATGGTTACCGAACCCTGCTGTTCATACTGTTCCAACTGTGCGTCTGTGAACATCTTCAACCTCCTTTCAGTTTTGTAATCGGCGTTCTTGCGAAGTGCTGCCATGGCAACTTCTGATCGCTGTCGGGGCGAGAGAAATAGTTGTAAGCTTAGGACAGGCACTGCGCCTTATTGAAGAAAAAGATTCGAAGATTAGGTTGATGCAGCAGGTAATACGTGTGCAGCCAGGCTTCCACAAAATGGCCATACCAAGAATCTTGCTTGTAAGCGTACTCCTCCGAGTTTTTTTGATCGTCATCGAAGCGGCGGTGAATAGTCCACCGGTTTAGGGATCCGATTAGTGGCCTGTGGCATGGAATTAGGTGGTGTCTTGCACTCTCAAAACTCGCAAACTGTAAAGGATGCCAGAAAATTGTCATAAAAAAAGCCGCCAACGCGCAAGCGTTGGCGGCCCTTAATTCACGATTTCAAAGGGCTTCAGTAACTCATGCTGATTCCGAAGGTCCCGATGATCTGTTCACGCTCGTTGCCAGTGCCATTGAGGGCACTGATATCTTTGGCATCATCGCCGAGCAGCAGCAGGTGTACGCCAATGCTCATTTCCCATGCACCAAGATCTGATGCGATCGGCAAAGGTGTGCTCAGGACGAGGCCAGCGTCAAAGTAACCACCATTGAAGCTGTCTTCTGATCCGGGAGATTCGTAGTAGTCATACAGATTGAATCCAGCGGTCAGTGGGACTGAGAGTGTGATTGGGGAATCTTCGCTTTCCACAACAACGACACTCGGCTCAACACCCAGTTCCAGGTATCCACCCTCGTTGGTACCAAGGTCGGAGCCACCGCTGATCTCAAACGCGAATAGCGCGTATGGATTTAAGCTGAACGGCAGGCCCAGCGAGGACAGAAGTGCGTCCTGTGAATCATCCAAGGCAAAGAGGAGGTCGATTTCCTGAGCAACTTCAGATCCGCCTTCGGGCCCGTATATCGATACGTAGGTCACTGCCATGGATAGATCGTCCAGGAGACTGAATACCAACCCGGCATACATGTCCGCCTCATGCCATCCAGAGGGGCCTCCGCTTCCGCTGCTGGTAAAGCTATTCCAAATACCAATATTTGCAGACACTGTTTCCGATAGCTGTACCGTTGCATCCATGTAAGGCTGGGAAATAAATCCTCGTGTGTTGTTGTCGCCTTGGGAGATACCACGGAACCAGTACTCGGTCGTAACGTCAGCACCGAGTTCGAACGACCACTTGCCGGCATTGGCTGCATCGGCGTGACTACCGGCCGTCAAGGGCGTGGTTAGGGAGATGGCAAGTAAGGTGACGAGTGCAGCGGCCATGAGTTTGTTCAGTCCGAAGGTCATTGAGATCGCTCCATATGTGGCGTTGATTACTCGGATATCTGGACGGTGGACATCCTATTCGGGGCACATCCTATCGAATTATCGACGCACGTGTGTCAAGTCTTGACGATTGGTCGGATTGTAACGGGGAGTCCAATAATAATCACCTTTATTGGATGTTTACCCAATTGCCGCTATGCCGGTCTCTCCAGTGCGGATTCGCACGCAGTTTTCCAGGGGGAGAATGAAGATTTTGCCGTCACCAATTTCCCCGCTCCGGGCCGCTGTGGTGATCGCATCGATGGTCGGCTCGACAAATTCGTCATTTACGGCGATTTCGAGCCTGACCTTCTTCAGAAGGTTGATCTCGACCACGGTGCCACGGTAGTGCTCTTGGTAACCTTGTTGCTGACCGCAACCCAGCGCGTTGGTTACGGACAACTTGGAGATCTTCTTTTCAAACAGCATTTGCTTGACGTCGTTCAGTTTCTCGGGCTGGATGTAAGCAATGATCAGTTTCATAATTCGACTCTCTAGGGACAAAGGGCGATAGGGCCCTTACTGCGTGGTGAAGATCTGGAATCCGCTGTAGGCCTCTTGGTCGTGTTCGCTCAGGTCCAACCCACGCAGCTCTGCTCCTTTGCTAACGCGAAGGCCAATAGTCGCCTTCAGAATACCGAATACGATCAGGGCGAAGGCAAAGGTAAATACGCCGATTGCTATAACTCCGACCAGTTGTTTGAAGATACTGTGTTCTGGATTGGTGCTGAAAATACCTACGGCAAGCGTACCCCAGATGCCACAGGTCAGGTGAACCGAGATCGCACCCACGGGGTCATCCACCTTGATCTTGTCAAAGAAGATGACGGAAACCACCACCAAGGCACCTGCAATCAATCCAATGAGTGCAGCGCTTCCCGGACTAACGACATCAGCGGACGCAGTAATTCCCACCAGTCCGGCCAATGCACCGTTTAGGGCCATGGAGAGGTCAGGTTTTTTCTGAATCGACCATGAGACCAGCATGGCCGCTACAACACCTGCAGCTGCGGCGATGTTGGTTGTGACTAGTACGCGAGATGTGTCGCCGGCGGCAGCAGAGAGCACCGATCCGCCATTGAAGCCGAACCAACCCAGCCACAGCAAAAAGACGCCGATCGTGGCCAGGGGGAGGTTGTGCCCCATGATTGGCCTGACGGAACCTCCCACATACTTGCCGAGCCGGGGCCCTAGTAGAATGGCCCCGGCCAAGGCCCCCCACCCTCCGACTGAATGGACCAGGGTCGAGCCGGCAAAGTCATAGAATCCAAGATCATCAAGCCATCCGGTGCCCCATTTCCATGAGCCCGTGATGGGATAGGCAATGGCGACAAAGAGGACTGTGAAGATCAGAAAACTGCCGAGTTTGATTCGTTCGGCAACTGCACCAGAGATGATGGTTGCGCCGGTAGCGGCGAACATCGCCTGAAAGAGGAAATCTGTCCAATAGGTATACCCAGGGTTATATTCGCTGGTTTCACGTACGCCGCTTCCGTCGATACCAAATCCGGAAAATCCCAACCAGCCGTTCCAGTCAGGCGTTTCTGCGCCGGCGACGGGGTACATGAGGTTGAATCCGACGAAGGCGTATGTCAGGATCCCGATGGCAATGATCGCTGTATTCTTGAAGAGAATGTTTGTCGTGTTCTTGGCACGTGTTAGGCCGCTTTCCAGCGTTGCGAAGCCTAGGTGCATGAGGAATACGAGGAATGTTGCAACCATCATCCATACGTTGTTGACGGTGAAAAGGACGTCGGCGATCGAAGGTTGGTGCTCGCTGGCCCAGGCTTCGGATCCGGCAATGCCAACGACCAGAATTATCAAGGTGATGCCGAAGGCAGACTTAACGGTCATTTTCCCGTTCTCCCTTGCTGTGGTCTTGTTCATTTTCCCGTTCTCCAACGTCGGGTGGTGAGTGGTACCGTACCCTCAGCGGTAGAGGGCGGATGTTTCGTTAAAATCTCTTAAGCATGTTTTGTGCCAAATCTAATTTTTTATAACATTTCTGTTTATGGATTTATGTAATATTTCACTGAGTGTAAACAAGGAAAGTTTGTTACAAAACTAACAATAATTGACATATATGTGACAGTTTTGTGCAATAATTTATCGGATCCAATGTTCGCGTACAATAATTTATCGGATCCAATGTTCGCGTACAATAATTTTTGGCTCCAATGTTAGCTTTGTTGGGCTTCCATGGCTCAGATATGATTGTGGTTCAGGAGTAATGGGGGGTTTCACAGGGGCAGTTTTGGTGTAAAACATTACTAGTGGACATATTTGTCACTTTGACGTTTCAAGTGGCTTTTTGCTTGTGATAGGCACTTGGGACAACTGGAAGGGCCGGCATTGACAGCATTGGGATTGCAGTACAGCCCAGCGTACCAAGCCATCGCCGGTTAATGCATTGGAGGCGTTATTCCAAATCAGCTGTGCGCTGGTAGGAAGCGGCACCCAGCGACAGATCCTGGCCGAGGTTTTAGACCTGATGGATTCGTAACTCCGGATGAAGCGGGGCACTATTGTTTTGGTTTCACCCGATCATCAGGAACTTCTGATCGAGGTGGCCCACAATATCCCGGAGCGACAGCGTCTGGCAGTTCGGTATCGGGTGGGGCGCTCTTTCTTGATAAAATCGGTGATGTGCCTCCGGCGATCCAGGTTCGCTTGTTGCGAGTGCTTCAGGAAAGGACCTATGAGCGGGTCGGCAGCAACCAACCGCGCAAAGCAAATGTTCGCTTCATTGCCGCCACCCATCGTGACCTTGAGACGGCAGTGCAATCTGGCACCATTCGCGGTGATCTCTATTATCGGATCAACGTGTTCCCAATAGTCATTCCGCCTTTGCGCGATCGCCGGAACGATATCGTCCAGTTGGCCGACTTTTTCGTGGATCGCTACGTGATGCAAAATGACAAGCAGATCCGGCGGATCAGTACACCGGCGATCAATATGTTGATGGCGTATCACTGGCCGGGCAACGTACGTGAATTGGAGAACAGTATTGAACGTGCCGTGCTTCTCAGTGACGACGGTGCGATATATGGGCGTCACCTGCCCCTTTGCTGCAGAGTCCTGCGGAATCTCAGACTGGTGGTGCCGGGAGTTTCGACGAACGCGTTTCCGTGTTTGAAAAAGATGTGTTGGTGGACGCGCTCAAGCGTACCGATGGTAACGTCAGCGCCGCCGCACGGTTGCTAGTGACCACACCACGCGTGATCCGTTACAAACTGAAGTAACTGAAAGTTGACTTTCGTGCGTTTCGGCCTCGGTGGCGAGTGGACTAGAGTGACACCAGGTGCCTGGGTGAGACGGTGGCGGCCAGCAACTGTTTGGATCGGTTCAGAACCCACACCGCACCGAACAATCCCAAGGTAGCGGTGCCTTGCCAAAGTAGGCCAGCCGCGAGCAGCCATGCCGCGTTGTAGAAAATCAGCCAGAGAATGGACCAGCGTATAAACCTCCGCCCCGCGTTTCGGCGCGAGCGTTCCGGCCCTATCTTGCCCACGAGTAGCCTGGTTCCGATGCCTATAAAAGTGAACAACATGATGATTGGACCAGCCCACATCGCACGAGGTTTGCCAAGGGCTATCTGGACATTGGTCTGGGACACTAGCAGCAATGTCCAGAATGCCCACCCCAAGCAGATCCCCCAGCCGTCGAGGACTGACAGGCGAGGTCGCTTTCCTGCCAGCCAGTAACGCAGCGTAGCGCAGACCATGACATGGGTCATCGTCAACGCCACCGGCCAGACAAACGCCGGTCGGGGATTGGCTATCAGCATCGATCCAGCACTGATCAGTCCAAAACTGACTACACCGACGGCGGGCATGAAACGTCCTACGAGATTGTAGAACAGGATGCCGACTACAACGATCAGTGCTAGCAGCATGCTGGTAGTTCCAAATGCCGCTGCCGCTGCCATTGTGACAAGCAGACACACTATGGTTGCTATTACCGCAGAGGTCATAGAAATCCGCCCGGAGGGAATGGGTCGATCTGGTGTAAACCGACGGTCGTATCGGGCATCGATGAC
>CAUZOD010000037.1:0-16045 GCA_963581115.1 Phycisphaerae bacterium
CCGATGACGCCTTTGTCGGAATCCCGGTCAGCGTCTGAGCCAGGGTAAAGCCATTGCCTGCGTTATTGTGATAAATCCTGCCCAAATGGGCTAGGAAGTAATCAACATAGCCGTCCTTGTCGTAATCGCCGAAGATGCCGTTGGCGTTCTCGGGAATCCCGCCCAGGTTCTGCAGCTTGTACTGTCCGGTGCCATCCGGCCCGTTGTTGCGCATGGGGTGGTAGCCCACCCCTAAATCCACCAGACCGTCGTTGTTGAAATCCGCCCAGGATGGGCTGGACGCTGAAAGACTATCCGAGGGGTAGAACGTGGCTTGCCGCGTAACGTTGATGAAATCAGCGATTACGGGCTGCGACCCCCAGATCACAACTCCAATGACCGCCCATAATGCCTTCAAATAAATTGGCTTATTTACGAATAAGCTTCGAAGGCCATCGTGCAATTGGTTCAATACACCTCTCTTCAAGGGGATCCCCACTAGCTCAAAAAATAATAGCCCCTAATGCAGTAATGAATAATAGCCGCACTCCTGATCTAAACCATTAAAATATGTTGATCAGGAATTTTTTTATATGTGATATATGAAAATTGGCAGGATCCCCCCATGCACTGCGCCCTGCCTGACTCCAGCTTTGGGCCTATCGCTCACTGGTTGACTGATGCCGGCAGTGGCGGCTCCAATACGCCGCGAACGCGCGGCCACAATCGCAGCGCCTCGATCAGCATCCATCCCTCAAGTGCCAGTGTTGCAGCGGCGATCGAACATAATACGTAACGCTCTGCCTGCCACCAGACCGTTATCTGGCTGAGCATGGCCCATGCGGGCATGATGAGCATGAATACTGCAGGGATAACCAAAAACCAAACTGCACGACCACGGCGCCACAGATAAAACGTGATGACCAGAAACGCCAAACCGGCGAGCAATTGATTTGTCGCTCCAAAAAGTGGCCAGAGGATCAGTCCACCTTTCCCGGCATTGCTGAGGGTCCACGCGGTGCCGCCCGGGGGTACGGCAGCCATGACAGCAGCAATAACCACCGCAAAACTGGTGGCGCCATACTTGTTCTGCAACAGTGCAAGCGGCGCAATGGGTTGTGCACCTTCCCTGCCTGCCTTCCCACCAAGTGTCGCTGCGAGTTCCTGAACGACATAACGTTGCAGACGGCAGGCGGTATCTAATGTGGTGCCCGCAAACGAGGCGACTAACACTCCCATCAACGCAACTGCCACTGCGGTAGGCAACCCGAGCGATTGCAGGAAATTTGCCGAACCATTGACAAACGCGCCTACCTTGGCGCCCAGCGATCCGGCCGCGGACCAAGAGGCATATTGGGCATTCCAAGCTGCTTCACCGGTAAGCAACACGCCATCCTTCATCAGGCCAAGCCCCAACCCGGCCCCACAGGCAAGAATGACGAGTGTGGCAAGAAACCCTTCCATGAGCATGCTGCCATAGCCCACGAAACGGGCGTCGGGCTCACTCTCGAGTTGCTTGCTACTGGTACCGCTGGAGACAAGACAGTGGAAGCCGCTGATCGCGCCGCAGGCAATGGTAATAAAGAGAAAGGGAAAAATCATGGGTGCGCCTTCGGGATGCAATTGAAAAGAAGGCGCCACAAACTTGAGCTGTTGTTCTACACCGCCCTCGGGCGTAAAGCCTATGAAGGCCGCTGTGATCAGGCCCAACATGATCAGGCCCAAAGCAGAAATTAGCTGGAGAGAGTTGATGTAATCCCGCGGCTGAAGAAGTGCCCAGACGGGCAGAACGGAAGCTATGTAGGAATAGGCAAGTAGCACAATAACCCAGGCCCATATAGGCAACCCGTCGCCAGGCAGTGCCGTCCCGCCCATAGCGTAGTTAATGGTATGGAGCGGCCCCCAGTCACCAAAAATTACAGCAAGGTACATGGTGGCCAGCGCAATGATCGAGGGCAGAAACAGACCGACGCCCTTGCGGTGTAGTAGGACACCGATGGTAACGGCAATAGGGATCTGCACAAGACATGGAAAAATGGCCGAGGGATAAAGATCGAACACAGCGGCAATGACAAGACCGAAGATGGCGAGCACGACGGTCAGCGCCATAAAGAGGGTAAACAGAAACAGAAGGCGCACCCGTGTGTTGAGAACCCGACCGGCAATATCGCCAACAGTTTGCCCGTTATTACGCAAACTGACCACGAGCGCGCCGAAGTCATGCACCGCGCCAATAAAAATAGAGCCGAGTACCACCCACAGCATCGCTGGTACCCAGCCCCACATGATCGCGATGGCTGGGCCAACGATAGGGCCGGTGCCGGCAATGGAAGTAAAGTGGTGACCGAATACGATCGATTTGGGTGTGGGAACGTAGTCCTTGTCATCACGCAGGCGATGTGACGGGCAGACGAATTCCGCCGACAGATTGAATATCTTGCTGCCGAGCCAGCGTCCATAGGTGTGATAGGCGATTACAAACGCAACACCGGCGCCAACCGCTATCAAGAGGGTGGCCATGGGACCATGTTAGCTTCGTATCTGTGTCGATGCACACGGAGTCCGGGCAAGCTTGGTCAGTCGCGAGAAACTGTCTTTGCCAACTCCAGCCGCATCGCTTCAACCGTGTCCTGTAGGTACCTGATCGCATCCTGCGGTGTCATCGCAATAAGCCGCTCAGCTGGAATCGGCTCCCCATAGATGACCTTGATGTGTCCAAACGCTTTTGGGGCCGAGCGGAAATGCGGCCAGATCTCAAACGTCCCTTCCAGTGCCACGGGCACAACCTGTGGCTTAGCCCGTTTGATCAGCAACATGGTACCCGGTTGAAAGTCCGCCGTGTGGCCATCTTTGCAACGAGCTCCTTCGGGGAACACCAGCAACGCGTGCCCTTGCTTAAGAACGTCGATGCATCGCCGCATCGCCCGGAGATCGCCTTCTCCCTGCTCAACCGGTATCGCATTGAGCGAGCGGATCAGCCATGAGAATATAGGGTTGATAAATAGTGTTGACCTTGCCATAGACGCGAACTGACGGTGATGCGCGGCAAGCCCGATGGCGATCGGATCGAGAAAGGACTGGTGGTTGGCCACCAGCAAAATCGGGCCGGTGCGAGGCACATTGTGCACCCCCCAGCCGCGAAAGCGGTAGCAGAAAAAAAACCAGACGTAGCACAACAAATGCCATATGTGCCACCACGCGATGCGCCACCAGGGGCGGCCGGGCTGTCGATTCAGGAAGTGCTCTAGCATTGACTGACGACCTGTTGCACTTTGAATTCCAGCAGATTGACCACTTGGTCCAAGGTCATCTCAGTCGTGTCGATACGAGCCGCATCCGCGGGACAGATCAGTGGGCCATCAGCCCGATCCGAATCGCGGTGGTCGCGTGACAGCAGGCTCTGACGGATGTGCTCCAAATTGGCTAAGTGGCCCACTTCGCGAATCTGATCGTACCGACGCTGAGCTCGTACGGCTAGGGATGCGTCTAGAAAGAACTTGACTTCCGCTTGAGGAAAGACGACCGACCCCTGGTCACGTCCTTCGGTTACCAGTCTCGGGTGTTCTTCGCCAATGCGCCGCTGGGCTTCGACCAGCACTTGGCGCACCTGCTTGAGTGCGGCAACATCGCTGGCGTGGCTGGTAACATCACTATCTGGCAACCGATCGGTGACATCCACACCACCAACCATCAGGCGGGGCGGATCGGTCTGCCAATTGAAGCACATCTCCTGACGCTGAGCCAGCTCCACCACAGCGTCCGCTTCATGGGATGGAACGATACCGCGGTCGATCGCATGGGCTGTCAGCCCGCGATACATTGCTCCGGTATTGAGAAACTCTATCTCCAAGCGTTTGGCTAGCTGTCGGGCCACAGTGGACTTGCCCGATCCCGCGGGGCCATCAACAGTTACAATCAATCGCTGCATAGCGCAAGTGTAACCGAATCGCAAGCAATATAGATATAGATTTGGATTGGGCTCTTGGTATCTGGATTCAGATGCCAAGAGCCGCAGTCACTTCCGGGCCAAGTCTCCGTCCGTCATCTTATGTAACCAGAAAGACAGGCGATGCTCCTTAAGAAGCAGGTAGTAAAGCCGACCCTTGGCTGCCTGCCGGCCGGCAATCTGCTCCGCCTGGCTACCGATGCCCACGTAAATATCGGCCCGACCCGCGGCACGAATAGCACCACCGGTGTCCTGATCCATCATCAATTGGCTGAGAGTGCTCCGCACGCCGGTTGGTGTTGGAAACGTGGTTTTGACAAATACAGCACAGCCCCGGGGGAAGATCGCCTTGTCGGTTGCAAGCGTGCGCATTGGCGTAACCTGAAATCCCAGTGAACCGGCCGGCCAGCCATTGCCATCATATTCGCGAAAAAATACGAATCGGTCATTCTGGTTGATGTACCGGGACAGCTGGTCCGGGTGGGCGTGGAAATAGCTACGGATCGCAGGCAGACTCATGCGGCTGGCGTCAAGTCGTCCGTCCTTGACCATCAACTGGCCGATGCTGGTGTACTTATGACCATTGGTCCCTGCGTAACCGACATGAATGACCCGGCCATCTGTAAGGGTAATCTGAGCCGAGCCATTGACATGAACGATGTAGGCATCCAGAGCACTGGGAAGATACACCAGTTCCAAACCCTCAAGCTTGCCACTATTCTCAAGCTTGGACCGGCTTGGATATGGCGTGCCGATGACCTTCCCCGTTATGGGATCGGTCACCAGGTCGGGCGGGCGATGGTACAGCGGATGGGCATATCGGTCTGTGGGAGTGAGAGATCCGTGAAAACGAGGCGAGTAATACCCCGTGTAGAGGACCTCGCCGCTACCATTCCAACCCACCGATTCCCAGACATCGAACTCAGTAAGTAGCTCGCCAAGGCTTTGTATCTGCCCCAAGGCATAAACACTGGCGTGGGCGTGCCCATGGTAGATTGGACCAATGGGAAAGAACTGCTGGGTGGATTTGATTCCGAACCAGCGGAGGCTGTGCTGCTGTGCTTCGCGAAAACTTGGGTCATGCAACTGGGAGATCAGTGGCGAGAGATCCGGCAACTGTGTCGGGTTGATAATCTTGCGCAAACCGAAGGCACCCGAAGGTAGCGGCCGGTCGTAATCAGGCCTGGAAACAGGTAGTTGGCAGCCCGACAACACCAGCACCGCTGCAATCGCACACACGAGCCCACTTGCACCGCATGGGCTATAGGGGGGGCTGGATCGTCGATATCGAGCACAAGCTCTGGCGCATTTAATCCTCTGGCTTGCCATGATGTGACACCTCCGTGTGTAGGCCCCGTCCATTGATGACGCAAATGGTACCACGACTGCAATCCGGCTGTTTCGGCACCAGTCGAATAGACCAAGGTCGCACAGCACTTGCGGCCCTATACAGTGACGGTAGACTGAAAACTTGCTTTCCATAATGTGCTATTAATCTGATTCACCTCATCGACTTCCCATGTTTGAAACCAACTTCTCCACTATCGATTGGTACATCGTCGCGATCTATCTGGTGGGCACAGCCATCATCGGTGTACTGGTCAACCGGTACATCCACAGCGTTTCTGACTACATGGTCGGTGGTCGTGGCGCCCGCACAGCGTTAAACGTGGCAACCTATATCAGCACCGGTCTTGGACTGGTGACGTTGATGTACGCGTCAATTGACGCATTCAGTTACGGATTCGCCTTCGTGACTCTCGCGGTCATCGGGGCAGCGGTCGGAGTATTTTTGGGAACCACGGGTTTTGCAATCTCACGGTTACGGCAGTTGAATCTGCTGACGATTCCCGAGTATTTCGAGAAGCGATTCAACCGCAAAGTGCGCATCCTAGCCGGCCTAATCTGTGCCGGCGCCGGGATTCTCAACATGGGCCTGTTCCCAAAGATGGGCGCTACGTTCATCACGTATGCCACCGGCCTGGGTGCAACCGACGGCGATTCAACACAGATAGTTAATCTGGTCACCTCTCTGCTGATCGTGCTGGTACTGCTCTATACGGTTGTTGGTGGAATGGTCTCGGTGATGGTTACCGATTTCCTCCAGTTCGGCGTGCTGAGCGTGGGACTGGCCCTGGGTATTTACTTCTGCTTGGCGGCTCCCGATCTGGGATGGTCGAACATCGTCAACACGCTTGCCGAACACCGTGGCGAGGCCGCGTTCAACCCGTTCGTCAGCCCATCCGAAGGTGGCTACGGTTGGATCTGGGTTCTCTTCAACGTACTTGTGTTCTTTGGCGCACAGATCTGCTGGGCACCAGAGGCATCCCGGGCGCTGACCGCCCGTGATCCGCGTACGGCACGCCTGACTTTCCTGCTGTCTGGCCCCGGCCAATTCATCCGCCTGGCCATCCCGGCGTTGTTCGCAATGGCAGCATTCTGCCTGATCAGTCAGCACGCAGAACTTACCCAGCATTTTTTCCCCGATGGACTTGATGGCAATGCCCAACACGCAGCCCAGGCAATGCCACTTCTTCTGGGAAAACTTCTGCCTGTGGGACTGGTGGGGTTGCTGGTCGCTGGATTGATGGCAGCGTTCATGTCCACGCACGACAGTTACCTGCTCTGCTGGTCGTCGGTGCTGACACGCGATGTCGTGGGGCCGATGATGGGCCGAGAGTTGTCTGATCGAACTCAGATTAAAATCACGCGGCTGATCATCGTGTTGATTGGTGCGTTCCTCCTGATTTGGGGTATCTGGTATCCGCTTCCTGACAGTGTCTGGATCTATATGTCGGTAACGGGCACGATCTACATCAGCGGTTCCATGGCGGCGATCATTGGTGGTATGTATTGGCGACGGGCTTCGTCAGCCGGCGCCATGGCTGCGCTGCTTTGTGGCCTGCTCGCTGTGGTTGGACTGTTGGCGGATCTTCCACAGATCAAGCCGTACTTCCCCCAGTGGCTGACGCCTCCGCTACTGGGACTGTTCACCTATGCCCTCTGCGCAGTAGTCTTCGTGGTCGTATCGCTTCTCGTTCCGGATAGAGAACCTTCTGCCTTACGAGAGGATTAAACGTGGAAACATGGATGAGCTTTTGGAAATGGGCTTACCTGATCGGGTTAGGCTCCTTCTTCGCACTGGTCCTCGTGCTGATCCCCTTGGGTGTCCGCGACTTGATGGCCTTATTTCGCCACCTCCAGTCCGAAGATCGCCGTGACCCCTGATCTCCATTGGGCGTATGACATACATGCGTCGGATGACCACGAACCCCAATAGATGAACTATTCGGATTGGCTCGGAGGGGTTTCACAGCAAGCAGGGACGACTTGAATACGAATGGCCAGATCCAAGGGAGAGGCGGCTAGTGTCATCAGTCTCACGATGTGCCTACACGCGAATCGCGCCCGCCTTCAGGCAGCTATCTGGCGGTCGTAGCTGAGGCGCTGCTCCGGATCGCTGAGTACTTCGTAGGCCTGCTTGATTGTGATGAACCGGCTGGCGGCATTCGGTTCCTTGTTCACGTCCGGATGATGGACCTGCGCCAAGCGGCGATAAGCCCTGTGTAGGTCTTCATTGCTGACATTGGATCCAACCCCTAACAACTGGTAATAATCTGGCAATTCGATCGTTGCCTTGACCAGAGGCCTGGTCTGATTTTTTGCCTTCGGTATGCTGCCCCTGAGCATCACCGGATCGACAAATCCAAATTTTGCCACCGACTCCAGTACCAATCCGACCGTTGCGGAAATGTTGACGAACATAAGCCCGATGTGGTAGCTGCGAAGGCCGATCCGTTTGACCCAACGGGCCTGCACCGCGACACAGATCTGACGGCCATTGAACTTCAGCGTGAGACCGGCCGTCTGATTTGGCCGAATGGGTGGCTTGCCCTTGGTCGCGATGCATACTCCAGACCGTGACAGGTCAATGACTTCGCCCAGTTCACAACGGACCACCTCCAATTGATGGCGGTCGTGCCGACGACAGTTCGAGCCCTCTACGGATTCCCTGCCTTTCCCCTGAAACAAGCCCATATGGCCTTCTCATCGGCACAATGCACTATCGGGTTTGGTTGGGCCGCCTAGGGTCATCAGGTCAGAACCCGTTCGGTAATTGGTGCAGTTGTCTACATTGCAACCCCATCAACAACCCCACAAAACGGGCCGATTCGGCAGTGAGGGGCCCAAGCACTCAGGCATCTTCACCATCGGCTTGTAGTAGTTGCCGAAATCCAAATGCGATATCCCCTCTCCCAAGCACCGCTCGAATCACACGCTAGCGACTTCGTGGCGTGGCGCACCACGGTTAATCGAGAGCCGCCTGAGCCGCAGCCAACCGAGCGATAGGCACGCGAAATGGCGAACAACTGACATAGTCCAGCCCCGTTTCATGGCAGAATCGGATCGAGGGAGGATCGCCGCCGTGTTCGCCGCAGATGCCGACCTTCAGCGACGACCGGGTGGATCTGCCCTTGGCCACACCCATCTGAACCAGTTGCCCGACACCACTGGTATCCAGTGATTCAAATGGATCCTTCGCAAGCAGTTCCTGTTGGAGGTAATCGGGCAGGAACGAGTTCACATCATCGCGACTGAATCCAAAAGTCATCTGGGTCAGGTCATTGGTACCAAAGCTGAAGAAGTCAGCCTCCTGCGCAACTTCGTCGGCACACAGCGCTGCACGAGGAACTTCAATCATTGTGCCCACTGCGATAGTAAGCTTACCCATAAAACGCTTGGCCTTCTTCACGGCTGCGATCGTCGTAATCGTCAATTCTCGCAATGTAGCCAACTCCTTGCGCGAACTGACCAGCGGAATCATGATTTCTGGTACAGCACGAATCCGCTTCTTGCGGCAGTTGATCGCGGCCTCAACAATCGCCGTTACCTGCATCACCAGCACTTCGGGATAAGTGATCAATAGGCGACACCCACGGTGACCGAGCATCGGATT
Organism: Phycisphaerae bacterium; assembly: GCA_963581115.1. Taxonomy (GTDB): domain Bacteria; phylum Planctomycetota; class Phycisphaerae; order Phycisphaerales; family Phycisphaeraceae; genus CAUZOD01. The sequence goes on from CAUZOD010000037.1 coordinate 8,883, forward strand.
CATCTCGTGTAACTGCTCGATTCGCGATCTGATACGGCCCACGGGAACACCCAATGTTCGAGCCACTTCCTGCTGCGCCGCGTCATCGTGCGGCAGGAACTCGTGCAACGGTGGATCCAAGAGACGAATCGTAACCGGCAGATTCTTCATCGCTTTAAAGATGCCTTCAAAGTCGCGGCGCTGAAACGGCAGGAGCTTCTTCAGCGCCTTTTCACGGTCTGGCTTTGCCTCGGCAAGAATCATCTGGCGCATCGCAATGATCCGATCGCCCTCGAAAAACATGTGCTCAGTCCGGCACAAGCCAATGCCCTCGGCACCGAATTCTCTTGCGCGTTTGGCATCGCCGGGCGTATCAGCATTTGTCCGTACACGCAATCGCCGATATCTGTCCGCCCAACCCATCACCCGATTGAAATCGCTAGAAAGTTTTGGCACACAGGTAGCGAGTTGTCCCACGAACACTTCACCGGTGGACCCATCGATCGATAGCGTGTCACCATGGCTATAGCTGGTGCCAGTGACCGAGATCTGGCGTTTGCGCTCGTCAATTCGAATAGTACCAGCGCCAGCGACGCAGCATTTGCCCCATCCACGAGCTACCACGGCCGCATGACTGGTCATGCCCCCGGTAGAAGTTAGGATCCCTGCAGCCGAATGCATGCCGTCGATGTCTTCCGGGCTGGTCTCTTTGCGAACCAGCAGGACAGATTCGCCCGCAAGTGAGCGTCGCACGGCCTCCTCAGCGGTGAACGCCAATCGCCCCACCGCCGCGCCGGGAGACGCGGGTAGCCCAATAGCCAACGGCGCAACCTTCCGCTTGGCTAAAGGGTCGAAACTAGGCAGAAGTAATTGGGTCAGATCGTTGGCGGGAATCCGCGCCAACGCAATTTTCTGATTGATCCGTCGCTGTCGAACCATGTCACAGGCGATCTTGACCGCAGCCGCGCCGGTACGTTTTCCTACCCGGGTCTGCAGCATATACAACCGGCCCATCTCGATCGTGAACTCGATATCCTGCATATCGTGGTAGTGCTTCTCGAGGACGGTCTTAATCTGCAGCAATTTCTTGTGCACTCGCCGGCCGATGTCCGGGTCCTCAGAAGTTTTCCAATTTGTCATCTGATCTACATGAACAGGTGTTCGGATCCCCGCAACGACATCTTCACCCTGAGCGTTGATCAAAAACTCGCCGTAGAACTCATCAACACCGGTCGACGGATTGCGGGTAAAAGCCACGCCAGTACCACAATTGTCACCCATATTGCCGAAAACCATCGCCTGGACATTGACCGCGGTGCCACAAAGCCCAGTGATCTCGTTGATCTGGCGGTAGCGAATCGCCCTTGCCGTGTGCCAGGATCGGAACACGGCCTCGATACCCAGTTCCAGTTGTCGGAATGGATCTTGGGGAAAGTTTCGCTTCGCATGCCGGCGAATCACCTTCTTGTAAACGTCGCATAGTTCGATCAGCCCATCGGTATCGACATCGGTATCAAGTTCGACCTTCCGCTGCTTCTTAATCCTCTCAAATTGCTCTTCAAACACAGAGTGATCGACTCCCATGACCACGTTGCCAAACATGTTCAGAAGCCTGCGATATGCGTCACAAGCAAATCGCTCATTGCCGGCCCCGTCGGCCAGGCCCCGGACTGATTGATCCGTCAGACCCAGGTTCAGCACGGTGTCCATCATCCCCGGCATCGATACCGCCGCGCCCGATCGCACCGAAACCAGAAGCGGATGGCTCTGGCTTCCGAAGTGCTTACCAGTTTCTTTTTCAAGCAGCGCCACGGCGTCATGAACCTGGCCCATCAGTCCCTTGGGAAACTGCCGCCCCTGCCGGTGGTATTGATCACAACACTCGGTGGTGATGGTGAAGCCAGGTGGTACGGGAAGGCCAATACCGGTCATCTCAGCGAGATTAGCACCCTTACCACCAAGCAAGGACTTCATCGAACCATCGCCATCGGTGCGAGTGCGACCGAAGCAGTACACCATTTTTGTCGCATGATGTTTCTTGTGGGTTCGGGTTCCAGCCGCGGTTCGCGAAGACTTCTTGTGAGGCACGACCTTCCTGACCATTACATTCGACCTTCCATGAGAAAATTTCGTGCCGCAATTTTAGGTGATTAATCCCAAGCGTCAAAGATCCCTGACGATTCAGCGTAGCTCCTGACCAAAGAAAACAATCTCTCCTAGCAACAGGACAATGTGCCTAACTGTAGACAAGCCCACTGATCTACCGATTCGTGCAAGCAGCATTACCATGCTGACGCTCAATCACCCGCACATTTTGCCATCTTCATTGCACCGGCGTGATCGCCTTGGCCGACCGAACCATTCGTGCCCTAACTGCTTATCTTGGACGGATGTCACTTCTACTCTGCATTCCAATGGATGCAGGCAAGTTTCTCAGGTATTGTTTCCTGTAAGATGCCGGGCCCCACCACCTGACGACAGAGATCAACATGTCAAGGCCCTAAATGAACCGACGGTCGCCTGAAGTCGGGCCGTGTTCAGTCCGGGCCCCTTTCTGCTAAGCTCGAACCCTAACTTGGCCCCCTTCAGATCCTTTCGCCTAGAAAGCGTAACACACTCACCGGCGGCGAAAAACCAAGACCTGCTTGCAGTAGACCTGCTCGAAGTGCTCCCGTTGCAACAACATCTGGACATCGACGGGATCGGCAATCAAAACACCGTCTTTGGTGACATCCAAAATGGTGACCATGTGGCGACGCGTAGTCGCGTACTGCAATGGGGTCAGCGCAGGCAAGGGGATCCCCAGCAGTTGCTGGTAGGTTGGTTGAATTAATTCTACGCGGATTGATGTACCGCTGAGGCGCCGGGAAAGTCCGTTCATCGCCCGGATCATGGTCGCTCCGGTGCCCGGGCGGGTATGGGTCAGGCGGGCCATCTCAGCTTCGCTGGTATACACGCCCAAGGCGTTCAGTGCTGTTGCGCAAGCCGCCGGCACACACGAATAGTCCTGACTCTGGCGAATCGGGCCACGTTCAACTGCATCAGCAAAACCGGCGACAGGCGTGGTCTGAAGCATCCACAGACCACCATAAACAAGGTAGGCGACCCCCAGCAGGGACGCCCACATGGCCGTTCGTTTTTGGCGCGGCAGTTGGCCGCGACCCCAGGCAATACCCACGACCAGCATAAAGATGGGAACGGCGCCAATGCCTTCGATATAGCTGAATAAGTTCACCGGAATCAGCTGTAGCGCCACCACTGGCTGCCGTACCAAGTAGGCCCATAACGCCAACAAAACTAATCCCACGGCCAGGCCGACCCGTGACTTCGCTTCCGACCGCTGACCTAAATGTAGACCCGCCACCAACGCCAAGCCTGAGCTCGCTGCCACCACAAGAAAACAGCCGACCGTTGTAGCCATCACCCCTGGCCTCCTAGCTTCCTGTCTCGCAAACGGATTTGCGCAAGCTTACTAAGAATTTGTCGGTCAGAAGCAATGGAGACTTTGATTTAGAGCGGGTTGGTGGCACAATTTTTCTGGGATAGGCTGCGGTTGGCCTTCACGATCGATGCAAACCAAGGTCGTCTCAGCCGTCGCCAGCAACTGACCGTCCCGGCGGATCTCATATATGTGCTCAAGCTTGGCCCTCCGGCAAACCCGGGTATGACAGTGAATCGCCAGAATGTCATCGTACCGGGCTGGCTGGCGATAGCGGATACTCAGACGGGCCACGACCATGAATTGGCCACAAGTTTCCATATCCCGGTAGGCGATGCCACACCGGCGAAACAGCTCGGTGCGTGCCATCTCCATCCAAGCTAGGTAGGCTGAATGGTGCGCCACCTTCATTGGATCACATTCAACGTAGCGCACACGTAGCAAGATGGTCCCCGGCGCATCGCTCTCAGCGAGGAACGCTATGGGTTCGGTAGGATCTGCGGCATTAGCCGAGATAATGGCGTTTCCCACTGGACGGTTTGCCGGTTTACTCAATTGGCTCCAAGAACCAGCCAGTCTGATTGGCCTTGATTGCTTCTAGCGGGGGCAGTTGCTTGCCGGTCATCTGCATGATCGCCCAGCGGCACGATCCGCGAATGTCGGCCGTTTGGCTGCCCTTATCAAGGAAGTGCTCGAGTGTGCCCATTGTTTCGGTTGCGTTCATGCGCGCCAATCCGACGGCAGACATGCGTCTTACGGTAGGGAATTCCGGATCCATCGGATTGACATCGGATAATCGGGTAGTCAACTGTCCAGCGAGTTCTTTATCCAGGTTGCCCTCATAAATCTTGCCCAAGGCGTAAATCGCCGCGGACCGGGTCATTGGCGCATACGAATGCTTGGGGATGTATTGGCGCATCAGCTCGTGAGCAGGCGCATATTCAATCTGACCGAACAACATAAACAGTTGCGTGACTTCCCGACCGTGGACGACAAACGGAACGTAATCGTTCTTGGCCATTCCGGCCTTCACCACCTTCGACACCTTCTGGGTATGCGCCAGTAGTGCCGGGAGTGTCTGCTCAATCGCCAGCATCCGCATTGCAGTGGCACTGGCCAGCCGCACCTCGTCGCGGCCAAAATCCAGCAATTCGATCAGCCTGGCAGCCATCGTTTTGATATCGCGAACACCTGCAATGAATGCCGCTTGCTCTAATGCTCGCCAATGCTCCTGATCGTCGTAGGCTAGTTGTTGCTGAACGTTCTGCCGTACCGCGGCGCTGAGTGCAACGTCGGCATCGAAGTTGATCAGGGTCTGTCGCGCCAATGATCGCAGCACCACGCTGGAGTCATTGAGCCGATCAGCCAGAAGCCTCGCCGATCCAACGGTCCGATCGGTCGCCACGGCCCGGACCGTCTCCAGTCGCACATTGAAATCCGCGTGAGCGAAGAACTCCTGTGCGCGAGGCACAATTATCTGCGGATCGATACCGTTAAGCACCTGCAACGCCGTACTGGCGACGGTTGGATCAGGGTCACCGGCCAGACGATCCAACACTCGCACTGCCTCAGAGTCTTGGTGCGATCGGAGCATCTCAGCCGCGATCAGTCGCTCCAGCGAATCGGGACTCTCATGCAGTGATGCCGCGATGGCCGCCAATCCGCTGGCTGCACACCGGCCCAAGGCTCGAGCGGCAGCCAGGCGGACAGTAGATGTAAGCGTCTGATCCGTGACCAGTTCCAGTAGCTGTGGTGCTGCTTCTGGATCGACAACTGTGCCAAGGCTGGTGATTGCCGAGACAGCTCGGATCGGCTCGGCAAGGGCTAAGGCCACCGAAGCCTGCTCCCGCCATACGGCACGAGCCGGTTCGTAATCCCAGCGAGCCAAGGTGGCGTCGGTAATCCCAGTCATGTCCAACCCGATATTCTCGGAGGCACCCCCGGCACGAAGTAGTGCTGCTGCGCCATCGCGATAATCGAAGGCAACCATCGCTCGGGCCGCGGCAAGCCGAACATCTGCCTGGCCATCTTCTTCCAGACGTCTTAGCACGTCAGGTAGCACATCTTCGAGGTCTTCCATGCCACGCTGGCGGGCTTCGACAAATGCCCGGATCGCAGCCACGCGTAGGTCGTATTCGGGGCGGGCCAAGGCCGATAGCCACAATGATTTGAGCCCGGGATCGAACTGGGATATTCGCGGAGGATCAGCCAGGTCCGGATCTCGTAGCATGGGCAGATCGATCAGTGCACCGTTGGCCGGAGCCAGAGGCTCCGAGGGTTCACCGGCAATGGCAATACCAACACATCCGATTCCCAAAATCGCGACCACGGTCTCCCTGGCCTTCGCCACAAGATTGTGCGGTAGGCATTTCATTGTCATCTCGCTTCCACTTCCCACCGGGACTTATTAGGGAGGGCCCGGGGCTATTGGGGGCGGGTCAGTCGCCAGACCTGAACGACCAGCACAAACAAGCTCAGCCCACACATACCACCGACGATATACCAGGTGGTGGGTACGAAGTTGTATTCGGTAAACCCCGGTGCGTCGATCAAGTTCAATGCCGCGGCTAGCGGGTTGATCGTCAGCACTTTCTCAACCATATCGCGGTTAAACGGCGCATCCTGGCCGAGCCAGAAAAGCATTGTACCTGCACACAAACCCACCAGTAGAGCATAACTGGTGGCCGTAGCCGCGGCGGTCTGGCGGAACAAGCTACTGACCCCGGCTGACATGAATAACGCGAGCACCGCCGTCAGCGTCAGCGTAATCAACACGTTCACCGCAATCTGCCACTGACCAGGATCGATGAAGATCAGCACCGCGTACGCTGGTAGCGTGGCCAAGAGAACCAGGACCAGGGTGACGATTACCGATAGCAGCTTGCCAATCACGATTGTTGCAGTACTCATCGGTGTCATTTGCAATAGCTGCCATCCGCGACTCTCGCGTTCGCCACTGATCAACCCGCTGGCCAGGCTGGGTGTCAGCAGGATGATCAGACTCACCTGGAGAATGACCATGATTCCCCCCATCGCGGACACCCCTGTAGCCGAACTGCGCGTTGCGGCTGCCAACATAAGCAGCAAGGATATGATCAGGCACGCGCCCACCAGCCGTAACAGCCAATTGCTGCGCCCGAACCGGTTACACTTCTGCTCCTTGACTGTGACCGGATTCTGCGTAACTACCAGCCAAAGGATGCTGCCAGCACAAATGACTGCCAAAAATCCAAAAATCGTGCCCACGGCAACAATGCCCAAGTTCTGCTGAAAGCTCTGGCCCTCTTGTCCGAATGGAAATTTCACGAACCAGACTGCCGCCGCGGCCCCCATGACAACGGCACCGCAGACGGCTCCAACAATCGTGCCATAATGTGCCCCAATCAGTCCGTCGCGCCGCTTGGGATCAAAGAACCAAAGGTACATGATTCGGCGATATGCCTTGACGCTGGTTGAGCGGTCATCAGTGACCTTGCCCGCAGCTCGAGCCCGATCAAGCACGCGCATATTCAGGCGTATCGCTGTCCAAAACATGAAGATGATGCTTGAAACCGCCGCTATCACACAATACCGCGATGCGATACTACCGGCGGCAGCCAGGCCACCGGCACCCACACTAGTGTCGCCAAGCACTTCGAACATTGCCGGCACTGGAGAAACACAACGAATCCAGTCAATGGATGCGGCCATCCCGGGGCTGAGCCATGGCTCGCCACGCAGGAACCGGTGCGGCCCCATGGCCACC